>JBEEGU010000138.1:0-3591 GCA_041167025.1 Verrucomicrobiota bacterium | reverse complement strand
TTTCATTTACCATCGAAGAAGGCGAATTCGTCGGCTTTCTCGGACCAAATGGCGCCGGTAAAACAACCGTCCTGAAAATGCTCTCGGGACTGCTCAACCCGACTTCAGGTGCGGCGCGCGTCTTGGGTTTCGTTCCATGGGAGCGACACAATGAATTGAAACGCCAATTCAGTCTCTTAATGGGACAGAAGAATGCGCTCTGGTGGGACTTGCCCGCCCAAGAATCGCTGGAACTCAATCGCGCCATTTATGGAATCGATCGCGGTCACTTCGGCAAAGTCGTCGGCGGTCTGGCCGAGCTTCTCGAAGTGGAAGACAAGATGAACGTCATGGTGCGCGAACTTTCATTGGGCGAGCGCATGAAAATGGAGTTGATCTCCGCTTTGATCCACGAGCCGCGCGTCCTATTTCTGGATGAGCCTACGATCGGGCTCGACGTCGTCAGCCAAAAACGGGTGCGCGATTTTCTCCGCATTTACAACGAAGAACATCGCATCGTAACCATGCTGACCAGCCATTACATGCAGGATATTCAGGAACTTTGTCACCGAGTCATTATCATCGACCATGGCAAGATTTTCTTTGACGGCCCGTTGACATCGATCATCGATCGTTTCTCCGGTCACAAGATTCTGAGCCTTACCTTTGAACAAGAAGTGAAGCGCGACTTCTCAGCCTTTGGCGAAGTCATCGAGCAAAGCGCTCTCTCGGTTCAACTGAAAGTGCCGCGCGCGAAGGTGACCGAGACCTGCCGACGCCTCCTCGAAGCGTGTGACGTTAGCGATATTAATGTTCAGGAATTACCCGTGGAGGAAGTCATTCGCCAGCTCTTCGGCGAACGCAGGGTTCTCCGGCAGGCAACCGGCGCGAGCGCGGAAACGCTCGCTAAATAGCGGCAACTACCAGCGCCGCATCGCGTCTCGCAAATCGCGCGCGTATGCCGGATTGATCTCAAACGCAGTGGCAGGCATTTCCGCCAGCTGCACTTCCTGATAATATGGAATAGTTTCGACGAACCCAGCCGCAATCAAGCTGTTGACGGTTTCGGTGACATCCTCGAGCTCCATGTGCGTCGCGTCTTGAATGTCAGCGCCTAGAGCCGAATCGGTGAATCCAATCGCCCTGACGACTGAGGCTTCACGGCCACTGAGCTTGATAGCGCGCATGATTTTCCAAAAGCAGCTTCCATACCGATGCTTTTAGTTGTCGATTGTCGACTTTCAGGCTCGTTACAGACCGAAGCTTGGCAGAATGTTCTGCTCCATTGCTTCGGCAAACGAGGGATATCGCGGTATCCACCCAATTCGGCGGAGTTTAGCATTACTGACGCGTTTGTTACTTCGCCCGCGCTTCGCCGGCGAAGCCGACTTACCAAACGGGGGGACCGGCCGGGCTAGTTTTTCCGCCAGCCACCGGTAACATTCACTTCGCAAGATCGGAGCGTCATCCGCCAGATTGTAAATTTGACCGGGCGGAAAACGCGAGTCGACCAAAAGCGTAAGCGCGGCGGCAACGTCATCGCGATGAACATGATTGGCGTAGCGGTCATCCTCAGGATCAAGGACGGCCTCACCGCGGAGGAATTTCTTGAGCAACGCCGACCGGCCGGGGCCGTGGATACCAGCAAGCCGCGCCACAACGCCGCCGCGGCTGAGAACGAGGTCTTCAGTTTCGCGCAATACCCGTCCTGCTTCGTGTTTCGGTTGTGCCGGGCTCTCCTCGGTCACCCACTCCGAATCGGTCTGCGCGTAGACGCTGGTGCTGCTCGTAAACAATAAGGTCGCTCCAACGAAACGATCGAGCAGGTTGCGCGCGCCGTTCAGATAAACCTGCCGGTAGCGCTCGGCATCACCTCCCCGCGTACTGGCGCAATGGACAATAACATCAAAGTTTTCCACGCGGGCGTTGACCTGTTGCCTCTGCGCAATATCCACTGCGATCACCGGATAAGGTTTGCGCGATAACTGTGCAGAGGTCGTCGGCGAAAGCGTCCAACCTTCGACCGCCCATCCGGCCGCGTGAAACAAGTCAGCCGAAGCCGTACCCACATAACCGCAGCCGGCAATAAGAATTCGCGCCACAGTCGTTCTCGCTATCCGATGGCGCCCGCAATTTCGATCTCACCCAATGGATCGGACTGAACGGCGCGAACTTGTTTAAGACGAATTAATTCCAACAGAGCGAGGAATGTGACCACCATCTCCACCCGCGACACGACCGCCTCAAATAAGTCCGAAAATCGCAGCCGGACACCGCCGGCAACCCGCCGCAAAATAATTTCGATCTTGTCCGAAACGGTAAACTGCTCATTGAAAATCTCACGCAAATCTTCGCGGGCCTCCACCCGTTTTATCACGTTTTGAAAAGCATTGATGAGCTGAAAAATTCCCACTTCGCCCAGGCGTAACGGCGCGGCGGCGAATTCAGGGCTGGAATTGCCAGTGCGCGGGAAAATCCGCTGCTGTTCCAACTCCCGTAGGTGCAATTGGGCGGCGGCTTCCTTAAACTTTTTGTACTCGATTAACTGCCTAATGAGATCCCAACGCGGATCGTCCTCCTCTGCCTCTTCATCCGGCGGTTGTTGATCGACGGGAAGCAAACTGCGGCTTTTCAGATAAATCAGGTTCGCCGCCATCACTACGAATTCCCCCGCGACCTCAATGTTCAATTCTTTAAAGGCCTGCAAATATTCCAAGTACTGGCGAGCAATGCGCTCGATCGAGATATCATAGATATCAATCTCGTCGCGCTTGATCAGAAACAGCAGCAGATCGAGGGGTCCTTCGAACACCTCCAGCTTGACCTTGTAATCCTCCTCCATCGCCACCGGGCGATTCTAGGCGCACCCTGTTTAATGTAAACCGTCGCGCCGCC
Organism: Verrucomicrobiota bacterium; assembly: GCA_041167025.1. Taxonomy (GTDB): domain Bacteria; phylum Verrucomicrobiota; class Verrucomicrobiia; order Chthoniobacterales; family UBA10450; genus DATFCK01. The sequence continues at coordinate 717 of JBEEGU010000138.1, read as the reverse complement.
GAAACTCGATTTTGCTAATCGACCGGAGATTTACGATGGACCCAGACGCTATTCACGATGCCGAGGCCGAACATAATCATCAGGACAAATGAACCGCTGTAACTGACGAGAGGCAGCGGCACACCGGTGATCGGGAGCATCGAAATCGTCATCCCGATATTTTGAAAAATGTGGGTGAAAATGAGCGCGGTAACCCCCACCACCAGGAGCAGGCCGAATTGGTCCCCGGAAAAAAAGGCGACGAAAAGACACGTAAACAACAGCAAAGCGAAACCGCCGAGAAGAAGCATTCCTCCCACGAATCCCCATTGCTCGCCGATGGCAGAGAAGATGTAGTCGTTGTGCACCGCGGTCGCCGGGAGAAATCCGAGCTCAATCTGGGTATTAGGCGCCTTGAAGCCTTTGCCCGACCAGCCGCCCGAGCCGATGGCAATGAGTGACTGGTTGATCGCCCAGGCCGAACCCTGCTTGTCGATCTCAGGATTGATGAAGGCGGTGATGCGCTCCTGTTGGTAGGGTTTCAATCCGAGATTGATCGCGATCGGAATCATGGCCGCAACAATGAGGACGATGCAGACCAGGTAACGCACCGGTATTCCGCCGACGAAGAGCAAGGCGAGGAGAACTGGCCCCCAGATGATGGTCTCACCCAGGTCGGGTTGCAGCATGATCAAGAGACAGGGCGCGCCGACAATTACGCCGCACAGCAGCAGTTTG
>JBEEGU010000137.1:0-3393 GCA_041167025.1 Verrucomicrobiota bacterium | reverse complement strand
GGGATCGCAAATGCGTCAGCGCGATGGCAAGCGCGTCCGCTGCATCCTCGTCGGGCGTTTCCGTCAATCCGAGAAGGGCGCGCACCATGAACGCAACCTGATTTTTGCCCGCGCCACCCTGCCCGACCGTGGCCTGCTTGATCCGCTTGGGCGCGTATTCGAAAATGGGGAGCCCTTTCTCCGCGGCCGCCAGAATCGCGGCGCCCCGTGCGGCTCCGAGCAGAATGGCCGTTTTGTAACTTTGCACATAAATGACCGACTCGAGCGCGCAACAATCGGGGCCATGTTCACGGATTAATTCCGCCAAACGATCGTGGATTGCCACCAGGCAAGAAGACGATCGCAACGAAGTGGCATTGTGAATCGTGCCGTAATACAGGGCGTTGGCGTGACCATTGTTCGCATCGACCACGGCGACGCCAGAGTTGCGCAAGGAAGCGTCGATCGCCAGGACGCGCATAGGTCAGTGGCCGACGAGACCGAGAACCAGAAATACGCAACCAATCACGCCAAAGAGTAGACTAACCAGCCAAAATTGCCGCTTTTTGGTGAGCGCCGAAATCGCTGCGATGGCAATCGCGATTTGAAACATAGTTACTCCGGCGGCAAAGGTTTCGTGCTGCCGAAGGTTTTTTTTGGCGTCACTCTCTTTCTTCTTTGCCTCGTTCTGAATCTCGGTTTGCTCTTCCTTATAACGCTCAACCTTGGCGCGGTCCTCCTCGTTTACGGTTGGGCTCAAGGTCATCTTTGCTTCGGTTAGAGAAGCTTTGATTCCTTTGGCCTGATAATAAGCCCACTGATCGGACGCTTCGATCTGGCTCATCATCGCCTCGTTGGCGTGTTTTCCGGAAAGAAGTCCGGAAATTGCCGCCAGAACGGCCAGCAAAGCAGTGCTCAATGCGACCCACGAAATCCAGCGCTCCCCGCTATGCTGCGCCGTGTGCTGCACATGTTCATGCAAATCCTCCAGAGGAACTTCGGCTTCTTCCATCTCCGGTAGCTTAAGAGTCAGGCACGGGCGTTCAAGATGGAATCGATTCGGATGTCATCTTTGGCTTCCGCAGCGTCGGGCGGCGCTAGAGATCAGCGGACGTTCAGCCGATGTGAGATCAAATTGCTACGGGAATAAAAAGTCACATTTGCCGCGCCTCGCGGCTGTTTTGGAACCTTGGAGCCTTGGAATTTGAAGCTTCTCCGCGGCCGCCGGATTGACTGTTTATCTGCCGTCGAACATCGGGCTGCCTTGCAAAGACGTTCCGGGCGTCAGGTTCAAATGCAGTTCCTCAATCAGGAATTCATCGATCGGGATCCATTTCCCTTCCACCTGGATGCGCTTGGTCCATGTGCAAACCTTGAGCAGCTTTTCTTGCAACGCTTTAATTCTGGCGGCGGCTTGAGCAAGTTTTTGTTCGCCCGTTTTTTGAAGCGAAATATCCTGGATCTGAGCGATAAAGAACAGCGGTTGCCCGGTCTTGTTGCGTACCAGAGAGACGCTCAGCAGCACCCAAACGATTGGACCACTCTTGTGGAAGTATCGTTTCTCCATTTGATAGGTATCAATTTCTCCGGCCAGCATCTTTTGAGCGTTGGCCAAATCCAGATCGAGATCGTCCGGGTGCGTGATGTCCTGGAACCTTCGCTTGAGCAGTTCCGCTTCGCTATAGCCAGTAATCTGGCAAATCGATCGATTAACCCGGAGCCATTTACCCTCAGGCGAGACGAGAGCCATCCCGATCGCGGCGTATTCAAACGCACTTTGAAACAGCGAATCGAGGGGGACTGGGGGCGCCGACTTCATTGGGCAATAAGAGTAGCGATAATTGTGCTAATTAGGACGTAAAAAGTCTAGTCTCAAAACTTTCTCCTCGCGAGAAGCTCGCCCCAGGGGATTTCATCGATTCTCCGAGCCCTCGTCGGACTGTGTCGCCAGCACGCATCGGAACCCGTAAATAACATCGCGATCGTTGCGATCAATGACGTTGCGGTAGGATGATTGTAATTCCATGCGTTTACTGGTGGCCCATGAACCGCCGCGCAACACTCCCCAGTCCCGCGTTCCGCTTGCGCTCTTCCCTTTGTAGCCTTCGGCGCACCACTCCCACACGTTGCCGCCGAGATCGTAAATGCCGAGTGCATTCGGTTTGAAGCTTCCTACCGGCGCGGTTTGGGCGAAGCCATCAGAATAATTTTCGATTACGCCGCCGCGTGCGCGTTCCGAGCTCCGAACGCTTTTGTCGGCGTAATTTCCCGCGCCGGGTGGAATTGGCCACTGTTTTCCCCACGGAAATTCATTGCGAATTTTTCCGTCGCGCGCTTCGGGAGTGGCGCCGCCTTCCTTCGGTAACCCCACTGCGGCGCTCCATTCCACATCCGTGGGCAATCGATAAAACTGCCGATCGGGCAAGACATTTTCTTGCCGCTCCTTTTCGGTGAGCCATTGGCAGAATGCCATGGCATCGAACCAATTCGCGCGCACGACGGGATGTGTCGGAATTTGTTGAAAGTCCGCCGGATCGCGCCGGCGGCCGGTCGCCGAGCAGAAAGCGTCGTAATCCTGTACCCGCGTTTCCCAAATTGAGATGCGAATTTCGCCGATAGCCACGAACTTCATTCCCAGCGAATTCGTCCACGGCTGCCCCGGGTCTGGAGTGGCGCTTTTTTCCAGGTGTTCGGCCAGGAACAACTGCTGTTGCGGTTCGACGCGGCCGGGAACCGATTTGGGATTGTAACCGGCGAGCCTCAGCTCGTAGCTAACCGGACCGGGTTTAACCTCTTCGATGACGAGAGGGGTTTGTCCAAGATCGCGTCCGTTTGCGATGACCGTAGCGCCGACCGGCGCACTGGTGATTTTCACGCTGCCGTTTGCGAAAACGAAATGAACCGGATTTTCGTGATCTCTTTCCACCTTGATGCGTTGAGCTTCATCGGGCCAGCCATCGAAATGTGCTGCGACCTCATGCGGCTCGGCCGATAACTCCACCCGCAACGGCGTCTGCCCGCGCGCCGTTCCGTCGACGATGATCTGGGCCCCCGCAGGTTCACTTGTCACCGTCACCGGAGCATTGACGAACGCGAACGATTTTTGGGCAACTTCGCCACGGCCGATTTCCAGTTCATCGCGCACCTCCCAATTACCTCGTTTCGCGCTCAGTGAATATTTTCCGGTCGGCAGATCGAGAATTTTTTTCGGCGTAACTCCGTCGCGCGACACGCTGCCGTCAGCGCTGCGCAAAGAGAACGTTGCGCCGGATGGTTCCGATCCAATTTCAACCCCTCCTTTGCTGCGTGTGAGATGAAAAAGAGGCGGCTGCAACGCTTTCTCTCTCCGAAAATCGACGGACGTTTCGACGGGATCGTATCCCGGGCTCATGATCCGCACCGCGTATTTGCGAG
>JBEEGU010000136.1:0-13146 GCA_041167025.1 Verrucomicrobiota bacterium | reverse complement strand
TTCAGTCGTTCTCTGTTTCTTTTTCTCGCTCTCAGTCCGATGGCGGTGAACGCGTGTGACCTTTGCGGATGTTACACTCCGCAATTGGAGGCGATGCCTGACATGGCCGGTCCTTCTCCCCCAGCGTGGTTTTCGAGGTTTTATAGCGCGATTGGGGAGCAGTTTACCCGCTTCGCAACTTTGCAGTTAGACGGCGACGAAGTGAGCAATCCGACAGGGCAGTATCTTAATAGTTCGATTACGCAATGGGTTGGTGGCTATGAATTCACTTCCCGATTCGCGTTGCAGCTGAGCGTTCCGGTTATTTATCGCGATTTCAAGCGTCCCGAGGGTTTTCAAATCGACCGGGGAAACGTTTCCGGCGTGGGCGACGTTTCTCTTTTATTAAGAACGGCGGCGTTTCATTACAAATCGGCGGCTCCTCGCAGCTTTGACGTGGGCGGCAAGAATCCGATCGCAACGGAGCGGGAACCGGATTTCACGGCCTCGCTTGTGTTGCTAACAGGAGTAAAATTCCCCACCGGCGATCCGAGTCGGCTTAAGGAAGAATTTCATGAAGTGAATATTCCGAACCTGCCCGCGAGCGCGATTCACGGCCATGATCTCGCTCTTGGGACGGGTTCGTACGATGGCGTTTTTGGCGAACAAAGTTCACTTCGCTACAAGAGCATGTTTTTCGAAACGAATATTCAATTCACTTTGCGCGGTGATGGAGCGCATCAATATCACTTCGCCAACGACCTGACCTGGAACGCCGGACCTGGCTACTATTTCGTCCGTCGCAAAAATACCATTCTCGGTTTGCAGTTAGCCGTGTCCGGCGAGCACAAAGACGTGGATCGATTTCGCGGTGACCAGGCGGAGGATACCGGTATCACGTCGGTATTCGTTGGTCCGCGCGTTGTGGCATCACACGATCGTTTCAGTGCGGAGATCTCGACGGAACTGCCGGTCTGGATCAATAACACTGCGCTCCAGGCTGTGCCCGATTACCGGCTGCGCGGCGCAATTTCTTTCCACTTTTGAACCTCGAAGGGACAACCTTGCCTCACGGCGCCGGTCGGGCGAAGGCGGGTGTCGTTCTATTAGTTAGGGACGAGACAAGCTCGTCCCTCCAGGAGATGGCGACCGGATGGGATCGTAACTAAAGTGTTCCATGACATCGGGCACTTGATCTAGAAACCGATTGGCTTCGCTCAAATCTTCGGCCGATAAGAGCGAAATCTGTTTAGCGTTGTAGTTTACAATAGGTTGCCGGACCTGGCCTTCGATGGATTGCACCGCGACTTCTTTTCCGAGATCGATGTCGTCAAGCTCCGGCATGAATCGAACCAGCTCGTTGCGACAGTATTCCGGCTTTTCCGAGAGCTCTTCATAGTTCAACCGAATGGCGCGCCGCAGCTTTCTTTCATTTTCGATTTGCTGTTGGGCACACCGAATCCAGTGCTGAATACAACGACCAAGCGGTAACTTGGTGCGGCGTCGGATTCCTTCCGCGACCGCATAGGGGTTGCGTTGCATCAGAATGAAGAAGCTTTCCCCGAAATGTCTCTGCAGCATGAGTGCGCGGAGAACGTTGGCGGGCGATTTTTCGAGAAACACTCGCGGGTTGGCCGTGTGAAACTTCGGATTCTTCGCCCATTCCTCCCGCCAACGCTGTTCGATTCTGGGCCAGTCGTAGCGAGTCTCATCCGCAAGCACGGACGCCTGTTCGCTCCAAATTCGCCGGCAACGGACTTCCATCTTCCCCGGAGTCGGCATCAGATCGGGGACGAAGCGTTGCCCGTTGACCTGTTGATCGGGTCCGCCCGGTGTCGGAAAGCCGATGGCGTTACGGCAATCTCGCAAAACACGCTCGAGCAAGGTCGAGCCGCTATTGTTCATGCAAATGATGAAAAGATATTTTTCCGCTCGATCCGCCGCGGATGCGGCCCGCGGGATAAGTCGATCTTTAATGGCAGTGAGCAGTGACATCGACCCTATCTCTAGCGTCTGTTCGAACGAAGGGCCAACTGCTCCTTCTTCCACGCCTGTTATCGGCCGAATACATTGATCTCGACAGGAAACAGTCGTAAGAGAAGGATGAATCGCGAATCATCACTGGGGCTGAATGGTCCGCAGCAGGCATGAACTAGGAGCACGATCCCGTGGATAAATCCAAGACGCGAGAACTTGAAGACCGTCTCACGCGGATCGAAACGTTGATCAAGGCGATTGACGAAATCGGGGATGAGAAAAGTCGCAGTCAGGCCAGAGAGCTGGTCGAGGCGTTGCTGGAAATGCAGGGCGCTGGATTGGAGCGCCTGATGGAGATCATCTATGACTCCGGCCCTACCGGCCAATCAATGATCGACGAACTGGGCGGCGACGAGTTGGTTTCCGGTTTGTTGCTCGTGCATGGATTGCATCCGCTCGATCTCGAATCACGTGTTCGTAATGCGTTAGAAAAAGTCGGTCCGCGACTGGCCCAACATGGGGGCAGCGTCGACTTGTTAGGCGTGACCCGGGAGGGCGCCGTCAAACTCCGGCTGGCTGGCAATTGTCACGGTTGTCCGTCGTCAATTTTGACGCTGAAATTTTCAATCGAGGAAGCGCTCTATGCAGCCGCGCCCGATGTGACGTCATTGGAAGTGGAAGGCGCAACACCTTTAGAACCGGCAAAGGCAGATGGAACGAATGGTACCATACCGGTTGTTCCTAAATATACCGAATGTCCGCAACCGGCTGGCAATTAACAAACAAAACGAAGGAGGCAAAATGACAGAAACCGATCGCAGTGAACGGACCCACTTACCGCAACCCAATCATATCCCCGGTACAAAAAAGGGGGAAGAACAGGCACTAACGAGCAGAGAACCCGGGCGCGAGGAGGGACGGAAAAATTACCAAGACGCGCGTGACTCGACTGGAATCAACGCGGCCCAAAGACAGCCGATTCATCCGGCTATGCCGAACATCCCGCCCGCTTAAGAATTCCGAACGCACTTCGGAATCGGCTTGCTGTGAGCTCATCTTCGTTCGCGGCTCTGCGACGTTTTGCCAAAGCGCCGCAGCAACCGGTACTCGAGCGTTGCGAACTTTGTAATCTTGTCCTGCCGCCGACGCATCGGCATCTGCTCGACGTCGCGTCCCGTCAGGTGGCGTGTTCATGCGATCCTTGTGCGCTTCTCTTTCAGAATGCAGTCGGCGCGAAGTTTAAATTGATCCCTCGCGACGCCCGCGCGTTGCCGAATTTTCATATGACCGATGGCGAATGGGAGAGCCTCGCCCTGCCGATCGATCTGGCGTTCTTTTTCTACAGCACGCCGAGCGAAAAGATGACGGCTATGTACCCCAGTCCCGCCGGCCCGACCGAGTCGCTCCTGCCGCTCACTTCGTGGGAAGGGCTTGTCCGGCAAAATCCGGTTCTGCAAGACATGGAAGCGGATGTAGAAGCGTTGCTGCTCAATCGAGCGGCTGCGGCGCGGGAATATTTTCTAGCGCCAATAGACAAATGTTATGAGCTTGTAGGAACGATCCGGATGCACTGGCGCGGGCTTTCTGGCGGCGACGATGTTTGGCGGGCGATCGAGAATTTCTTTGCGAAGCTGAGGAGCGAAGCCAAGCCCCCGCGTTCGGAGCGTAACCGTGCCTGATCTCAATTTTGCGATCAACGGCGTCGAGCAGGCCGCCTACGGATTGACTCCGCTTTTGCATTTCAAACTCGGAATCACGAACACGCCGCCGGAGGAGACCATTCAAAGCGTGATCCTGCAGGCGCAGATTCAGATCGAAGCGCCGCAGCGTTCCTATAACGAAAAGGAAAAACCGAAGCTAATCGATCTTTTCGGAACGCCGGATACGTGGGGAACAACGCTGCGCGCGAAACTTTGGACCTTGTCGAACACGACTGTGCGCACGTTCGCCGGAAGCACGGAAGCAATTCTGCCCGTGCCATGTTCGTTCGATCTCAACGTGGCCGGCACGAAATTTTTTTACGCGCTCGAGGGCGGCGAAGTTCCGCTTCTCTTTCTGTTTAGCGGAACGATTTTTTACGCCGCGCCGGATGGCCGACTTCAAGTACAGCAGATTTCCTGGAATAAGGAGTGCACCTACCGAATGCCGATCGGCATTTGGCAAAAAATGATGGATCATCATTATCCGAACAGCGCTTTCATCCCGCTCGAACGCGGTGTGTTTGACCGCCTTTATGAATACAAGCGCAGCGCGGGCGTTTCTTCGTGGGAACAGGTAATCGAGCGACTTTTGGCCGTAAATGACGAAACTCGAATGACGAAATCCGAAACAATGGCGAAAACCGAATGACTTCGTTATTGTCATCATGAACTCCGCCCACCTCGAGAGAATCGTAAATGCGGTCCTTTATGAGGGTTACATCCTTTATCCTTACCGCGCCTCCTCGAAAAAGAACCGGCAGCGTTTCACTTTTGGCCGCGTTTATCCGGAAGAGTATAGCGTGGCGCAGAAAGGAGCTGAGCCCTGCTCGATGCAAACCGAAGTCCTTGTCCATGCGTTATCGCCAGACGCTGTCCTAAACATCAGCGTGCGTTTTTTGCATCCGATGGCGCGTGAAGTCGGCATGCTGGCCGAACCGATTTCGGAAATGGCGTCGACGGGCGAACCGCCTTTTCAGTTAGTTAACGAACAACTGGTGGGCGAAAAACTCTGCCAAACCTGGCAGGAAAGCGTGGAACGGATGGTGGAGCTTTTACCTTTGTCGCTCAGCGAAGCCACGGCTAAAACGACGGAGTTCCATTTCGATGCATCGCGAGAACTCGAGCCGATTCGCGATAAAGAAAAGATCGCGGCCGTTTTCATCCGCCGGCAGGAAGCGCTTCGCGGCGCCGTGCAAACAACGATCGCTCAGATCGACAATCAGGTTTTCAGAGTGACAATTCGCATTTTGAACAAAACTTCAGTGCCGGCTCTCACCCTCGAAGATCAGGACGCAATCGTCATGCGGACATTTGCGTCCACTCACACCGTTCTGCACGTGAGCGGCGGCGAATTCATTTCATTGCTAGAGCCGCCGCCGGAATACGACTCGGCAGCGAAAGCTTGCCAGAATATCAACACCTGGCCGGTACTGGTGGGCGAAGCTGACAAGAAGGTGCGCGATACAATGCTTTCTTCGCCGATCATTCTCTACGATTACCCACAGATCGCTCCGGAAAGTGCTGGCGATCTGTTTGATGGCGCTGAGATCGATGAAATCCTGACGTTGCGTATCATGACGATGACGGAAGAGGAAAAGCGCGAGATGCGTGGAGTTGATGATCATGCGCGTCGCATTCTTGAACGCACCGAGGCTTTACCTAGCGATCATCTGCTTAAGATGCATGGCGTCATGCGCGCGACTTCGCAGGATCAATCTAACGACGAGTTCTTCAATCCAAAGGCGCGGTTGGTAAGCGCGATCGTCAACGGCGTTGAATTACGGAAAGGGGACAAGGTGCGGATTTGGCCAAAAAAGCGTGCCGACATTATGGATATGGCGTTGGAAGGAAAGGTCGCGACGATTGAGGCGTTGGAAGAAGATGTCGAAAAACAGGTCCACTTTGCGCTTGTTGTCGATGACGATCCCGGCCGGGACATGGGTTTGTTGCGACAATCAGGTCACCGCTTTTTTTATTCGGCGGATGAAGTGGAACCGTTGAAATGAACGTGACGGCGTGAAACAAATTCTCATTGCGGGCATCGGCAATATCTTCTTCGGCGACGATGCTTTTGGCTGCGAAGTGGCGAAGAAATTATTGCAACGTCCGGTGCCGGATGGGGTGACAATTAAAGATTTCGGCATTCGCAGTTACGACCTGGCGTACGCGATGTTGAACGGACCTGATGTTACGATTTTCGTCGACGCCATGCCACGAGGTCAATTGCCGGGCACGATCTACTTAATTGAGCCGGAAATAAATTCTCTCGACAACGTTTCCGGCGAGGTGGTTAATGCTCATAGCATGAATCCTGTCCGGGTTTTGCAACTCATCCGATCTTTGGGTGGTCAGCCGGGACGCTTATATATCGTGGGGTGCGAACCCGCGGTGCTCGAGTCGGAAGATGGCACGATGGGATTAAGCCATCCAGTGCAGGCCGCTGTTGCGAAAGCTGTAGAGATGATTGACTCGCTCATTGTCGATCTTTTGTCAGAAACGCCCCATGCGGCCTCCGCCGGCGCGGGCGCAACTTAAATATATGGAGACAATCTCAATGCACCCTTGGCTTACTGCCCTCGCTGTTGTGGGAATCATTATTCTCATCATTATCATCTCGATGATTCCGGAAATGCGTCGCTACCTTCGAATTCGCAGGATGTAATTTGGTCACCACCAATTTCGAACCCTTAAAAATCTAATTCGGTATGTAAGCAGTAAATAACAAGCAGGGCCGCCGTTGTCGGGAGCAGGAGTAGTTAATCGGCCGCCGGGAGAGGAGTCATCGTCCATGGAAGAGACATATAGAATGAAAGCCCCCGAGGTGATCCAGATGGATCGTCCGCCCGCCGTTAAAGAAATCCATGTCATCTGGATGACCACGGGCCTCTCCTGTGATGGTGATTCAGTTTCGATTACAGCGGCCTCGCAACCCAGTATCGAGGATCTCGTCATGGGCAACATTCCCGGGTTGCCCAAGGTTCACGTTCACAACCCGGTTATCGCTTATGAGACCGGCGATGATTTCATGAAGTGGTGGTTCGACGCCGCTGCCGGCAAGCTCGACCCGTTCGTTCTCGTGATGGAAGGCTCTGTCCCTAACGAGAAGATCAAAAATGAAGGATACTGGGCTGCGATGGGGACTGATCCAGATACCGGCCAGCCGATTACCACAAACGAGTGGATCGATCGTCTCGCGCCGAAATGCCTGGGCATCGTGGCTTGCGGAACGTGCGCCACCTACGGAGGAATCCACGCCATGGAAGGAAACCCCACAGGCGCGATGGGCCTTTGTGATTATCTGGGCTGGGATTGGCGCTCGAAGGCCGGTCTGCCCGTCGTCAACGTTCCAGGATGTCCGGTGCAACCGGATAACATGATGGAGACGTTGCTTTATCTGCTCTACCAGGTCGCGGGTTTGGCGCCGCTCATCCCGCTCGATGATCAGCTGCGCCCTACCTGGCTCTTCGGCAAAACGGTGCATGAAGGCTGCGACCGCGCCGGATATTACGAGCAGGGCGATTTCGCGAAGGAGTACGGCTCGCCCAAGTGCCTCGTGAAAATTGGATGCTGGGGTCCGGTCGTAAACTGCAACGTAACCAAGCGTGGATGGATGGCGGGAATCGGCGGCTGTCCGAATGTCGGAGGAATCTGTATCGGTTGCACCATGCCCGGATTCCCGGACAAATTCATGCCGTTTATGGACGCACCGCCGGGATCCGCGCTCTCGACCAAAGTTGTGGGCATTTGGGGCGCCGCTCTTCGCGGTCTGCGCGCGATGACCAACACCACCGTCAATAAAGAACCGAAATGGCGACACCCGCGTGCCGAGTTAACGACGGGTTATAAACCAAAACATTACGCACATAACGGCCGCAACTGAGCGAGGAGAATATACATATGCCTGACGTACTAACCGCACCTCAAAGGGGCACTTCCGCGCCGCAAGGCAACCTCGTCGAGATGTCGTGGGATCCGATCACACGCATCGTCGGCAGTCTCGGTATCTACACCAAGATTGATTTCGATTCGAAGAAGGTGGTCGAGTGTTACAGCACTTCGTCGATCTTCCGCGGCTACAGCATCTTCATGCGCAATAAAGATCCGCGTGATGCGCATTTCATCACCAGCCGCATTTGCGGAATCTGCGGCGACAACCACGCCACCTGTTCAATTTACGCCCAGAACATGGCCTACGGCATCAAGCCGCCACCGCTCGCCGAAATGATCGTCAACCTCGGCGAAGCGGCCGAATACATGTTCGATCACAACATCTTCCAGGACAATTTGGTCGGCGTTGATTTCTGCGAGATGATGGTGAAGGAGACGAACCCGAGTGTCTGGGCCAAAGCCCAGCAAACGCTCGCGCCGCACTCGAACGACCACGGCTACCGCACGATCGCGGACATCATGCACGCCCTGAATCCATTCGAAGGCGAGTTTTATCGCGAGACGTTGCAGGTCAGTCGTTATACCCGCGAAATGTTTTGTCTCATGGAAGGACGGCATGTTCATCCGTCCACGCTTTATCCGGGCGGAGTCGGGACCGTCCCATCAATTCAAATCTTCACGGATTATCAGGTGCGCCTTATGCGCTACGTGGAATTCATGAAGCGCTGCGTGCCATTGCACGATGATCTCTTCGACTTTTTCTACGAAGCGCTCCCCGGTTACGAGCAGGTCGGCAACCGCCGCATTCTCCTCGGCTGCTGGGGTTCATTCCAGGACCCGGACGTTTGTGATTACGATTACAAGACGATGGATCGTTGGGGCAAGGCGATGTACGTCACGCCCGGCGTGGTCGTCGATGGCCAGCTTCTCACCACCAACCTCGTAGATATCAATACCCAAATTCGAATTCTGCTCGGCTCTTCTTATTATGAGGACTGGGCCGATGACCAGGGCAACGGGGAGTACTTCGTCAAGGAAGACCCGCTTGGTAATAAGATCGACATCCGTCATCCCTGGAATCAACGCACGATTCCCAAACCGCAAAAACGTGACTTCGCCGGCAATTACACCTGGGTCATGTCCCCGCGCTGGCTCGACAAGCGAACCGGCGATCACCTTGCCCTCGACACCGGCGGCGGCCCACTTGCCCGGCTCTGGTCCACGGCCCTGGCTAATATGGTCGATATTGGCTACGTCCAAGCCACGGGTAAGAGTGTGAAAATCCGCCTGCCGAAAACGGCGACGAAACCCGAGAAGGAATTCGAATGGAAGGTCCCGCGTTGGGCCAACACCATCGAACGTGATCGGGCCCGAACCTACTTCCAGGCATATGCCGCTGGCTGCGCGCTCTATTTTCTCGAACAAGCCATGAAGGAAGTTTGGGCCGGCCGCACGGCTACCTTTACTCCGTTCAAAGTGCCGGACGACGCGATCGGCTGTGGCTTCCACGAAGCGGTCCGTGGTGTCCTCTCCCATCACATGGTGATTCGGGACGGCAAGATCGCAAACTACCATCCATATCCACCCACGCCGTGGAACGCCAATCCACGCGACGTTTATGGCACACCCGGGCCCTACGAGGATGCGGTGCAAGGTTGCCCGCTGTTCGAAGAAAATGGACCGGAGAACTTCAAAGGTATCGACATCATGCGCACCGTGCGCAGTTTCGATCCGTGCCTGCCTTGTGGCGTGCACATGTATCTCGGCAAAGGCAAAATCCTGAAGCAGCAACACACGCCGACGGCTTTTGCCGGTCTGGCCCACTAAGCCGTGGCAAACCAGGGCGCGATGCAGGCGACGATTGAAGCGTCGCCAGATGAGATCTACGACATCGAGTTGGAGCACAGTCTGCTCGAAGCGAACGCCAAACTCGCGGTCGAAAATCGTGCGGTGCTTGACCACCACGGAATTACTGCCATCGATTTCATGGGCGCGATTGGCTCTGGTAAGACCACGCTGATTACGAAACTGGTCGAGCGGTTGAAAAATCGGCTCGGCGTTGCCGTCTTTAACGGCGACGCCACAACAAGTAACGACGCCGACGCCATCTCGGCTCAAAATGTGCCCGTTGTGCAGATCGCAACCATTAACGGCTGCCATCTCGACGCCAATCTCGTGGGCAAAGGATTGAAGAAAATTGAGTTGGAGAAACTGAAGCTCATCTTCATCGAGAACATCGGAAACCTGATTTGTCCGGCGGAATTTCCTCTCGGCTCAAAGGCCCGCGTTGTGGTCGTGAGCGTCACCGAAGGGCCATGGATGGTGCGCAAGCATCCCCATATGTTTCTCGGCGCGGAAATCGTCGTCATCAACAAAATCGATCTCGCGCAAGCGATGGAAGTGAGCGTCGAGGAACTGATCAAGGACGTTCACAAGCTCAAGCCGGACATAAAAGTGATCCCGACCAGCACCAAGACCGGCGCCGGTCTTGACGAATTCGAGAAAGCAATTGTCGCGGTCTAACCAGGCAAAGCGATGCACGAGCTTTCGATTGCATCGGGCCTGGTCGAAAAGCTCCTCGACTTCGCAGACAAGAATCCAAACAAGAAAATTGTCGCGGTGCGGCTCGCCGTTGGTGAGCTGAGCCATATCGAAGAGGAGCAATTACGCTTCTGTTATCAGGCAATCACCACCGAGACGCCGCTCGAAGGGTCCATCCTCGAGATCGAAAAAATCGACGCCATGGTGAAGTGCCCCTATTGTTCGTATCGTGGGCGGCCAAAGTATTGGGATGGCGCTCTATCCGGCATTCCGGTAGCGACGCTGGAATGTCCTGCTTGTGGAAAGGCCGCCGAAGCCACCGATGGACAGGAGTGCGCGATCAAATCACTTCGCTGCGCCGAGGCTAGTTCCGTCCCGTCATGATCACTTTCGTTTCCATCCTCTTCCTTGGTTTCTTTCTCGGCATGCGGCACGCAACCGACTCTGATCATGTCATTGCCGTTACCACCATTGTTAGCCGCCAGCGCAGCATTGGAAGCGCCGCGCTCACCGGCGTATTTTGGGGAATCGGCCATAGCCTCACCCTGCTGTTCGTGGGCGGCGCGATTATATTCTTTGGTGTCGTGATTCCTGAACGGCTTGGTCTGAGTCTGGAATTTTGTGTCGCCCTTATGCTGATACTGCTGGGGACGCTCAATCTCCGAGGGACGCTGCGCTCCTTGCGCAGAAGCGTTACCTCCGATCCCGCGCACGAACATGTACACCGCCATGGTGATTATGTTCACACTCACCCGCATGGACATGGCGCGGACACGCATGGCCATTTCGACGCCGCCGTGCCGCCTGCGCGATTGGATCGCATTTTCGGTCGAGTGAAATGGTATCGAAGCATCAGGCCGATCATCATTGGTGTCGTTCATGGCCTGGCCGGTTCCGCAGCCGTTGCCCTCCTTGTCTTGCCCATCATCCAGCGACCGATCTGGGCCCTGAGTTATCTGGTCATCTTCGGTCTCGGAACCATCACGGGTATGATGCTGATGACCGCGACTATTGCGGTGCCGATCACCTACACCGCGCGGTTTAGTTTGTTTCATCGACATTTCGGAACCGCTGCCGGCGTGCTCAGCGTAGGCTTTGGATTTTTCCTCGCTTACCAGATCGGGTACGTCGACGGCCTCTTCACCCATTGACTTGTCTCGCCTCGCCATGAATCGCGAGCGGGCCGGTCTTGCCGTGCGCGGGGCAGTGCAGGGTGTCGGTTTCCGTCCGTTCGTCTTTCGCCTCGCCACGGAGTTGCAACTCGATGGTTGGGTGTTGAACTCGGCCGCGGGCGTCTTTATCGAAGTAGAAGGTGCACCAGAGGGGGTGCGCCAATTCCTTCTTCGTCTCGGAAAAGAACAGCCGCCGCGCGCCGTTATTCAGAGCGTTGAGTCATTCTTTCTCGATCCGGTTGGCTACAAACGGTTTGAGATTCGTGAGAGTGAAGAGGGCGGCGAGAAAACAGCGCTCGTGCTGCCCGACATCGCGGCCTGCGCGGATTGTATCCGCGAAATTTTCGATCCGGCCGATAGACGTTTTCATTATCCATTTACAAACTGCACGAATTGCGGACCGCGTTTTTCGATTATCGAAGGTCTGCCCTACGACCGCCACTACACATCGATGAAAAAATTCACGATGTGCGCTGACTGCGACCGTGAATATCACGATCCATTGGATCGACGGTTTCATGCGCAACCGAATGCCTGTTCGCGCTGTGGCCCCCAGCTGGAGTTATGGGATCCGGAGGGAGAAGTGCTTGCGACCGACAACGAGGCGCTTCGCCAGAGCGCCGGTTACGTGACAGCGGGAAAAATTGTCGCCCTGAAAGGCTTGGGAGGGTTCCAATTGATAGTCAATGCCGCAAATGAAGCGGCGGTCGCCCGACTGCGCGAACGCAAACACCGGGAAGAGAAGCCCTTCGCGATCATGGTTTTATCGGTAGCACAGGCGCGCGAACTTTGCTTCGTTTCGCCGTTGGAAGAACGACTCCTGGTTTCGCCGGAAGCGCCGATCGTGTTGCTGCAGCGAAATAAGGAATCTCTCGTCGCCACATCGATCGCGCCCCGAAATCCAAATCTCGGTGTGATGTTGGCAAACACTCCGCTGCATCACCTTTTGCTGCACTCGTTAGGAATTCCGGTTGTGGCAACGAGCGGTAATCTGAGCGATGAGCCAATCTCTACGGACGAACATGAAGCGCTGGAAACTTTGCGCGAAATCGCCGACGTCTTTCTCGTGCACGATCGGCCGATCGTCCGGCATATGGACGATTCCGTCGTACGCGTAATGGCCGGACGTGATCTTGTGTTGCGGCGGGCGCGAGGTTACGCGCCGTTGCCGGTAAGAGTGCAAAACGCGACGAATCCTATCCTTGCTCTGGGGGCCCATCTAAAGAACACCGTCGCCCTCGGTCTCGGCACGAACGTTTTCATTAGTCAGCACATCGGTGATCTGGAAACGGAGAAGGCCTACGCGGCCTTCGTCAAATCCGCCGGTGACCTGCCCCGCCTGTATGACGCTAAACCGGCGCTCATCGCCTGTGATCTGCATCCCGATTATCTTTCTACGAAACACGCCGCCGAATTTTCGGTGCCGACTCGCGCCGTCCAACATCATTGGGCCCATGTCGCCGCATGCATGGCCGAAAACGAACTTTCCCCGCCATTACTGGGCGTTTCATGGGATGGCACGGGGTACGGGCTGGATGGTACCATTTGGGGTGGCGAATTCTTGTTGGCCGGCAAAAATTCGTTCTCACGTACGGCGCACTTTCGTCAGTTTAGATTGGCGGGCGGGGGAGCCGCAGTCAGGGAACCCCGGCGCTGCGCGCTTGGCGTGCTTTGGGAGATTTTTGCCGACAACGTCTGGGACCGCGAAGAGCTGCGCAGAAGTTTTTCGCAAAGCGATATCGGTCTTTTGCGGCAGATTTTTGCCAAGAATATCAATACGCCGCTCACTTCCAGCGTAGGCAGGCTATTCGACGCCGTCGCTTCTTTGTCCGGTTTGCGCGCCCGCACGACCTTTGAGGGTCAGGCGGCGATGGAGCTGGAATTTGAGC
>JBEEGU010000135.1:0-2750 GCA_041167025.1 Verrucomicrobiota bacterium | reverse complement strand
GTTCGACTTGCATGTCTTATCCACGCCGCCAGCGTTAGTTCTGAGCCAGAATCAAACTCTCCGTAAAAAACGGTTCGGCACCCTTTAACAGGCACCGAAAAGTTTGCGTCGAACCCCGCTATAGGGCCGACAAAATCTGACCATTCGATAATCTGTTCCGGCTCGTAAGCCGGGACAGGTTCGTCCGATCTTTACATCCTTATCCCCCCAGCCGAAACCGGGGAGAAAATTGTTTTAATCAAAGAAACTTCCGAATAACGCACAATTCAATTTTCGCTGACTTATCACATTCCGGATTTCCACGTCGTGTGTGCTGTGATTGAAATCCGAAACCAAACTGTCAAAGATCGATTGCTCCTACACCGGTACACGGCAAAACCCGCTCTCATCAATCAACTATTCAACCATCAACCGATTGAGCGGCTCAGCCCTGAGCCAAGAAGAACACCTGAGAAGACCCCAGGCCGCATGACTGCGGACCAACAAAATAGACGGGTTCCGTCACCCCGCAAGTGGAAAATCTTGCGATTTCCTCAAGAAGGTAACCCCGGACTGACTCCAGCCAACCCGCGCCAAATACAAAATAAGATTTTTCACAAATTGCGAGCATCGCTGGAGAGTTCAATATTTGACCTTCATCTGCATCAGTTGCGGAGATTTATTTTAAACAACTGTCTGCTCGAGGGGGGGCGCTATGATCATCGACTGTACCCGTACTCGCATCGCGGTCCGAACGTTAAGTGCCATTCCCTTCGCTTTGCTTCCTTGGACGGATAAGCGGTCGAGTTGCCAGGTACGCTATCGGATAAGAAAGTTAATCGGCGTTAGACCAATATTTTTCTTGCGGTAGCAGCGCCTTAAATTCTGTTACGGTATGTTTGCGCGGGACGTCTTTCGGCGCTCATTGCAGGGGATGAGCTTTGGGGTCCACGGGGAAAACATCAGAGTTGCAGCGCCTGGTTCGTCGTTGTCCATGCGTCGACTAAGGCGCCAAGTTCGCCTAACCAGGCGTTCACTTGTTCCCCTTCTTTTTATCGCTTTTCTCGGCCTTGCTCTTCCGGCACGCGCGGAACCGCAGAGAAATATGTCGGCGCTGGAAATTTTTGATGCAGCCCTGGCCAAGTTCGAAGCCGATCGGGTGGCCTTGCACCAATGGCAATATCACCAAACCCTCACCACTCATCAGTTCGATCATGACGGCAAGGTCGTGGCCAAAGGAACGTGGCACTCGATTGTCCGGCCGGGTGATCCGGGCCCGCTCGAGTACACCGGTAAAAGCGTGGAAGGAAAATTGTCGTTCTTCGAAACGGGTGCCGAAGAGGAAAAGCCGGCCTCAGCAAAATCCGGTACGCCGCCACCCGCAACCCAGCCCTCAGCGAAGACAAAGGAAAATCAGACAGAGTGGGTGGTCGAAACGGTGCGGAAGTATAATTTGCGCAATCGATACGATTGGAAACAACTGCCTGACAGCACGGCGTCCGGTGAGGAAGCATACGTCCTGGCGTTCAAGCCCAAGTCAAAGCAGAGCGCCAGCACGCGGGAAGAAAGGTTTTTCGGTCGGCTGGCCGGGCGCATTTGGGTCAGCAAACATGATTTCACTGTCCTGCGCGCGGATGGTGCGTTGCAATCTCCCGCCTCTCTTTTCTGGATTATCGCGCGAGTGACAACGTTTCGTTTCACTTACAGACTCGAACCTCCTCATGAAGCGAACCGGCTCCTTCGGTTAAGCCGGTCGACGGCCACGACGGTGGTCGCCTTTCCTTTTTACAAGGTGCGACAGAAACATTGGCAAAGCGTTGATAACTATGAGCCACGAACGCCGCGCGGCGGCGCGGAGCGCTGAGGCGTTGTCGCTCCCTCGCATTGACAGCATTTTCCGTAAACGTACGCTATGGGTATGTTGGATGAACCTTCCAGCTTCAACCGCCGAGAATTTGTTGCCGCGGCTCTCGCAGGGGCGGCGGGCGTTCTCACTGGAGGATTACCGAAAGTTGTGAGCGCAGTGACGACGGTAGCAGGCAAGTCCACGTTTCAGTTGGGTGGCGATCTCACCGTGAATCGGCTTGGGTTCGGCGCCATGCGTTTAACGGGCGAGGGGATTTGGGGTTGGCCACCCGATCGCGAGAATGCGAAAAAGGTTTTGCGGCGCGCAGTCGAGCTTGGCGTAACTCTGATCGACACGGCCGATGCTTACGGTCCGGAAACGGACGAGCTCTTAATTGCGGAAACGCTTCATCCGTACCCGAACGGGCTGGTGATCGCGACCAAGGGCGGCATCACTCGCCCCGGACCGGGACAGTGGGTGCCGAACGGTCACCCCGAGTATTTATCACAATGTGTCGATAAAAGTCTCAAGCGATTGAAACTCGAGCGGATCGATCTGTATCAATTGCACGCCGTCGATCGTAAAGTGCCGATCGAAGAATCGGTGGGCGCGCTGAAGGCCGCGCAGGATGCCGGAAAGATTCGGCACGTTGGATTATCGAACGTCACCACCCAGGAAATCGAGCGGGCGAAAAAGGTTTTGCCGATCGTCAGCATCCAGAATCGATACAACATCACCGACCGCGAATCGGATGACGTGCTCAACTACTGCGAGAAAGAAAAGATGGGATTTCTGCCATGGGCGCCAGTCGGCGGGAGTGGGAGGGATTCGTTAACCAAGGGCGGCAATCCGCTCGAAGCCGAAGCGAAACGTCATAACGTCAGCACAGTGCAACTCGGGCTCGCCTGGTTGCTGCATAAATCGC
>JBEEGU010000134.1:0-3449 GCA_041167025.1 Verrucomicrobiota bacterium | reverse complement strand
TCCGGTTGGTGCGCGCACGTCCTCGAGCAACTGGAAGACAACCGTCTTTACCGCCCGCTGAGCGAGTACGTCGGCGTGCCGGTAGGCCAAAAGGTGATTCCGATCGAGCAACGGCCGTAACGGCGATTCCGCCCGCGCGGGCGTGAAGAATGAGCTTCTAATCTGTTCGGTTGGAGCGTGCCGAGCTGCATCAGCCCGCTTCCTCGGGACGCGTTGACATTGCGTCTCCCGCCTGATACAAGGGGCCGAGGTATGGGCGGCGAATTTTAATGTTGCGTTTTTCCGGGCGAGGGGCTGCTCGCTCACTTTTCTTTTGCGCTGTGGCGCTCCTTTTCTGGGGGACCATCGATTCTCTTTCGGCGGGAAATCCGGCGCGGATGCCGGTGCAGTTTTCCATCACCCAGGATGTCGGGTCAGGGAATGAAGTGTTCGTTCAGGGCGGGCACGGAGATCTGACCTCGAGTGGGATCCAGCCGTGGGGAGTCAAACTGCACTGGTCAACCGGTAATGTATGGAGCGGGACGGTCGCAATCGAGGCGGGCGCGCAAACCAGCTATACCTATTTTAGCCATCCCATCTCGACGAGCGTCTATTGCAGCGCCAATTCGACAGCTATCAGTCAGTCGATACCGCTCACCGTTCCAAGCGCCGCGGGTCCGCCTTATTCCGGCAAGCTGATCCAATATGCCTCCTCCTGGAGTTCCGCCAATCTGCTCTTTCGTGACATTACCCAAAACGGATCGTGGACCCAGTTGCCCATGGTGCGCATCGGCCAGGGGCGCACCGTCAGCGAAAGCATTTTTGAAGTCGCATCAGTCGCAGCGTCGGCAGACGAGATCGAATTCGTTTTCAATGATGGCAACGGAAACTACGACAACGCTCCGGGTCCGCCGCAGAACCCGCCACAAGGCGCTGCTCCCGGCATTCCTGCTCCTTATCAGTCGTTAGCTCCGCCCTATAATTATCGCACGAGTCTGGATGTTTTCGCCGTGCAGGATGGGCAGGTTTTCAATTACCAGCCTCCCGCTGCCGTTTCGCCACCGACAATCAGCACCCGTTTTGTGAATAGCACGGTCTCCGGGATTCCGGGGCGTAATATTCACATTTTTTTCCCGCGCGGGTACGTGCAAAACACAACGAAACGTTATCCGGTGGTTTACTTTCACGATGGCCAGAACGTGTTTTTCCCAGGTGGGACTTTCGGGACGTGGGATGCCGATCGGATCGCGAACTACGAGACCGCGCAGGGCCGGATGCGTGAAGCGATTCTAGTCGCGATCGATAACGGCAATGATTACGGGAGCGATCGCATGATTGAGTACATTCCGCCGGGCGATCAACTGTCGGGTCAACCGCCCGGAACCGCCGATCATTATGTCCAATTTCTGCGTGACAACGTCCTGCCGACTCTCGACTTCAACTACCGGACATTGAACCAGCCGGGTCAGGCTCCGCAACCGGCCGCGAATATCACCGTTGGTTCGTCGTTAGGCGGATTGCTCACGGCCTATATGGGCACGACGAACAGCGGTGTCTTCGGCAAGATCGGAGTGTTTTCTCCGGCGTTCTGGGCGGGGCCAAATTTTCGCAGCAACGCCCTCGCTCAGGCCTCCAAACTGCCACTCAGTATCTATATGGACATCGGAAGCACCGAGAATTCCGCATCGCAAAGCAGCTCTGATGTCTATTGGCTGGACGCCTTCACTGTTTACAACAAATGGCTCGGCGACGGTTACGCCGTTAACTCCGAACTTCTGATGTATCCTCGGTGCGGAGCAGTGCACAATGAGAATGCCTGGAGCACGCGATTGCCGGTTTTTTTCCATTTCGCACTCAATCTCTGGAGTGAACCAAATCCCCTCGCTCTGAACAAGTTCCCGCCACGACTCGATGTGGTAACGTGCGATCCCACGGCCGGCACGACGCAACTGCATTTTCTGGCGCCGCTCGGCATCCCGTTTACGGTGAAGCGTTCGTCCGACCTAATGACCTGGCCGGATCAAAGTGCGCTACCGCCGGCAACTGCGATCTGGGAAGACCGCATTCTCGATGAGCAATTTGACATGACCGCTAGCCGGCGTTTTTGGCGGCTGTCTTATTGAGGGAAGTGTTCTGCAGTTGTTCCGCCAGAACGGTCGTTGGTAATAGATCACGGCGATTATTTGACATCCCCGCAAGGTAAGTGCGCAGCTTTCCACTCCATCGCCATGCGAATTCGCGCTCGGCCGCTGGGATGATCAAAAAAGATCATTTCTTCCCATGGGCCGGGGTCGAGTTTGCGATAAGTGCCAAGTTTCAATGCGACTTGCGCCATTCCGTCGGCTTCCCGCGACGTGTTGATCCCGAAAATATCCGCCTCGCGTTCGATCACGCGCGTGGCTGTGTTTGTTACGGGGGTCAGGAAAAAAGATAGCGCACTCAATATCAAAGAGAGAAGCGGGAGTCCTGCGGGGTCGCCAATTCCCCTAACCAGCCAAATCTTGCCCCATCTGCCTACTGCCGCGTCGTAGACCTTGGCCATGACTGCGAAGATGCAAAGGAAGAGAATTCCCTGGAAGATAACGAGCTTGGCGCCGTGGTTGAGAACGTAGTGGCCCATTTCGTGTCCCATCACGAGACGAATCTCCGGAAGCTTGCATTGTTTCAACAGATTATCGTTAAGGGCGATCCGCGTAGTGCCGAGAAATCCCGCCACGTTAGCGCTAATCCGCGTGGTTTGGCGCGAAGCATCGACCACAAACACACGCTTCACCGGAATTTCATTCGCGGCTGCCAGGGTAAGAATCGGATCCCGCACCGCCGGGTCTTCGAGCGGCTTATACGTATTGAAAATTGGTTCGATATAAACCGGCGAGATGAAGGCGCCGATCATGGACAGAAATACGGCAACGATCGCGCCCCAAATCCACCATGTCCGCGGCGCCCGGCGAAAAACCGCATACAAAATAACCAGCGCAATCGACAGACCTATGATCGCGATGACCAAACTCTTGAGTTGTTCCAGGAACCAGGGTTGAAAAGTCTGTGTCGCGAGCCCGTACTTATGCTCCCGGAAGAATTGCTCATAAACCGTGAGCGGGAAGGTAAGGGTGACGACGATGATCACCAACGGAATGACATAAATCACCACTTGCGTCGCTTTGAAACGGGTTGATCGCTCGGCAAAGTCACGTAGTCGCGCCGAGACGCGAGATTGTAGAAGAAAAAGCGAGATAGCGGCGCCCAGAAGAAAGTCCCAGAGGAGCAGCCAGTATCCACCTTCAAAATAGGCATCAGATTTGGCACGCTTGTCCGGCGGCACCGTGTCCAACCATGCTTTAGTGGCCGCGGCAGGATCGAACGCCGCGGGATTATTCGGCGGGACAATTGCGGCGTCCGGGACGGCGGAGTTCGAGGTATCCGCGGCGAGCGTCGGGAACGGCAGGACCAGGCAAAAAAGCAGCAGTAGA
>JBEEGU010000133.1:0-2731 GCA_041167025.1 Verrucomicrobiota bacterium | reverse complement strand
TGCCTGCAGTCAGGATTGAGCCGGGTCAGACTTACTCGGCTCGGTTTCAGATTTATGCCGGGCCGAAGCTTTATCATCGGCTGGCTACTCTGCCGCACAACGAGGCTGAGGTGATGGAGTTCGGCATTTTCAAAATTGTATGTCAGGCGCTGCTCAATGCGCTGAACACGCTGCACAGCGTGCTCGGAAATTATGCCGCCGCTATTCTCGCCCTCACCGTAATTGTAAAAGCCATCCTCTGGCCGATCCAAAACAAAGCGAACCGTTCCATGCGCCAAATGTCCGCGCTCTCGCCCAAGATCCAGGAGCTTCGCGACAAATATAAGGACGATCCGACCCGGATGAACCAGGAGGTAATGAAGCTTTACAAGCAGTATGGGATCAATCCGGTCGGCGGATGTTTGCCCATGGTCATCCAGATCCCAATTTTCTTCGGGCTCTTCACAATGCTGCGCCAGGCTGTCGAATTGCGAAACTCCAGCTTCCTTTGGATCAAAGATCTCTCGCAGCCGGACACGGTCGCGCATCTGCCCGGATTCGGTTTTCCGATCAACGTTCTGCCCATCCTTATGGCGGCGACGAACGTCTGGATGATGCGGTTAACGCCCAAGAGCGGCGATCCCACGCAGCAACGCATGATGATGTTCATGCCGATCATCTTCGTCGTTTTTTGCTACAACTTTGCCGCAGCCTTGTCATTATATTATACAACTCAGAACCTGTTGACCATTTTGCAGCTCTACCACAACCGAAAACAACCGATGCCAACCTTGGAAAAGGTTCCGGTGGACAAGCGGAAACGATAATGACGCCGAAAGAATTGCTCGACACCATTCTCGGGTACCTCGGCTTTGTCGTGCAAATCGAGGAGATGCAAAACGAAGCGGGTAACCTGGTCCTCCAAATTTACACGGAGGAAAGTCGCCGCTTGATTGGCCGCGACGGCGAAACACTCGAGGCCATTCAATTTCTCCTCAACCGGCTGATTCAAACCAAAGACAAGGACGCTGGAAAGGTGATTGTCGACTGCGAACATTATCGCTCGATGCGCGAGGATCAAATTGTGCAGCGAGTGCGCGAGTTGGCCGAGCGCGTACGGGCCACCGGACGGTCGCTTCAGCTCGAGCCGATGAATTCCTACGAACGTCGCATCGTTCACAATGCGTTTAAGGACGATCCGGATGTGGCGACTTGGAGCCCGGACGATTCGGCTCGCATCAAACAAATCACATTGCTCAAGCGTCAGCCACAAAAAGAAGCCGCCCCGCAGAGCTGATCTGGAGGGACACGCGCCGTCGTGTCCTAAACATTCGCGCATGTAGGCAGATCTTTGCGAAACGTCCTAGGACGGCTGCGGAGAGCCGTCTCTACCTGAGGCGATCGATTGGGTCTCAGGTGCCCGGCAGAAATCGCGCCGCCTCTTTGCCTTGTCCCGGAGTGATGTCCGGGCGCCACCGAAACTTCTTTAACAGCGGGTTAGATTGATTTTCCACGGCGTCGGCAATGATTTCGCCTAGCACGGGCGCAAATTTGAATCCGTGACCGCTGTCTCCGGCCGCAACAATCAAACCGGGACGCTCCGGATCCGGCGCGATCCAAAAATGACCATCGTACGTATCGCAATACAGACAAAGGCGAGTGTAGACGATCGGAGAGTCCACTAGCGCCGGAAATGTTCCCGATAAAAACTCTCGGAAGGCGTCTTCTTCGTCTGCCGTAACCGCGCGCTCCGGAGCTTCGGGCGACATTTCCCGCCCCGGTCCATGATTGGCGATCTTGACCACACCTTCGCTGTTAAGCGGAAATCCGTAATAACCTGTCGTCGAGATATCCGCGCCGAAAATCGGAAAACGCTTCGGTGTAAAAAGCTCTGGCTGGCGCGGCTTGAGATGAAAGACCGGATGCCCCGTCGCGCGAAAAAATTTTCTCGTGAACGGTAACACGTACGGTGTCCAGGCGCCGACGGCCATGACCGCTACGTCGCAGGCAATCCGCTCGTTCGTATCGAGGATGACCCCTTTTATCCGATCGTCCGCTTCATTGAGTCCAGCGAAACGGACACCTTCGCGCAGGATGACACCGATTGATTGAGCGTGACGCGCCAGCGCCGCGACGACCCGGCCGCTTTCGACGTATCCTGCCCCCGGTTCCAGGATGCCATGATGATATTTGTCTGCATTCCAGGCCGGGAATCGTTTCCGAACTTGGTCCGGATCCATGCGTTGAAGGTCGCGACCGCGGCTCTCGAGCACTCGAGCGCTTTCGTATTCGAAATCTCCCGGCTGCATGGGTTTCTCCGTGAGAAACATCATCCCGATCTGGTGAAACAGATCCTCTCGAAAAAGCTCATTCCATTTAGGCCACAGTCCAAGCGCGCGTTCGGCGAGGGCCGTGTAGTCTTCATCGGCGCCGTAAGAAGTCCTGACCGCTTTACTAATATCGGTCGATGCCGCGAGCGGATGCGGCAACGGACCAGGATCGATTACTGTCACCTTGTGTCCGCGATTTTTTAATTCGATTGCGGCCGTGACACCATTAATCCCGGCGCCTACGACGATAACCTGAAGAATCGGCGCACTAGCCACCGCGCTCTTTCGCCGCGCTTCGCGTCGTAATCAAGCAGGCAATTTCGAGAACTTCGTTTGTGATGACAACGAGACGGATAATCTACACTCGTTGCCAGAACGCGCCTTTGTCATCCCGAGCGCAAGCGAAGGACCCCACCCACTTC
>JBEEGU010000132.1:0-4728 GCA_041167025.1 Verrucomicrobiota bacterium | reverse complement strand
AAGAATGAGTGAAGTGTCGCGGAAATTTTCGAGGGATACTTCTTTTCCTGAACCGTAGGCTCCGCCGACCGCCGTTGCGTTGAAGGAGGGTGCGACGTCGCCGACTTTGAGTTCGGCCGCGTTCATGATTTTTTAGAGTGATTTTTCATTTTTAACCATGCCCAATGTTGCCGGCGAAACTATTTCCAGCATCGCCTGGGCGATCGCAGATGCGGTTTATCGGGCTGCCGGGATTCGAACCCGGGACCTCCTGCACCCGAGGCAGGCGCTCTACCAAGCTGAGCCACAGCCCGTTCTGACATGCTATGCGCGGGAACCCGCCTATTTCGCGTATTTTGGAGAAACTAGCAAGCGATTCGCGATTTCTCCATCGCGATCCATGGCGAAATTTGGGTCGAGCTTCTTATCAGGAGAGCACGCCGTGGAGCCATAGCGTCACCCCAAACAGAAACACAGCTGCGCCAGCAGTGATGTTCCCCGGAAACGTGTGAAAAGCGAAGCTGCTGAACTTTGCGGGGTCGTCGCCGACGATTACCGCGCCGGTAAGCATGAGAACAATGGCTAGCAGTGTTCTCATTTCGATCCTCCCACGACTGATTTTCTGGCACGCGCATAGACTGAGGCATCGCTAAAATTCCAGGCCGATTCGCAAATCCGCGTTATTCGGATCGGACACTTTGAAGCGGATGGGCTAAGTCGCATATTGCGAAGTGTTAAGCAGCACTCGCAATACCGACAATCGCTTACATACCCTGCTAAAGTTCAGTAGCGAGAACCGCTACAACTTTGTCCGGCTACGCGCGCAGTTTGGGCACCGGCAGGCCCTCAATCGGATCTACGGGCTTCCCAATGAACCATTGCCGGCGCTGGTTTGACTTTCCTGCACCCAGCGAATGGCTTCGTGCGACAACTGGCCAGCGTTTTCGAGATTCAATTTGGTCTTGATGCGCGCCCGGTAGGTCTCAACGGTGCTGCTTCCCAAATGCAACCGCGCTCCGATCTCGCGAGTCGTCTGGCCGCGCCCAATCAGGTCGAAAACTTCCAGTTCCCGATCCGTCAAACGCGCAACTCCCGATACGTGAGCTGGACCGCTGGATAGCGTGTTCACGATTCGGGTGACTATTTTCGAACTGATGTAAGTCTCACCATGAATGATCTGGCGAATCGCGGTCATGATTCGTTCGGAAGGCTCTTGTTTCGAAATGTAACCTTTCGCACCAGCGCGGAGCGCACGTTCCGCATACAAGGATTCGTCATGCATAGAAAGGACGAGTACTGGCAAAGACATTCCACGGGCGCTCATATCTTTGATCAATTCGAGCCCGCTCGCCCCTTTTAAGCTAATGTCGACGACGGCAATCTGCGCATCGACCGACTGAACCAAAACCAGGGCGTCGCGAATATTGTCGGCTGCGCCGCAGACTCGCATGTCGGGCTCCTTGTTGATGAGTTCGGCCAGGCGCTCTCGAAACATCGGGTGATCTTCTACAATCAGCACCCGTGTCTTGTCGGATCTAGGCTGTGGCGACATTGGCCTCCCCGGTGAAATTCCCATCGCGCACGATGCAAGAGATAACCGTCCCTCCGGCGGGGCGCTCCTCGATCAATAGTTCTCCACCCATCGAATTCGAGCGATAGCGCATGATGCTCAGGCCCATGCCATGCAGGTTCTTTGTGGTTTTTGAGATTCCGACGCCGTCATCAGCGATACTCAACACCGTGGCATTGGGGTTTGAACTGAGAGAAATATCGATGCGCTGCGCCTTGCCATGCCGGGTCGCGTTGTTAATGGCCTCCTGGGCGATGCGGTAAAGATGGCGCATTTTAGAGTGGTCCCCTGGCGCCGTGTCTCCGGTGTGGCTTAGCACGCACTCGACTCCGAGTAGTCGACTCGATGAAGTCGTCAACTCGTCTAACGCCGCCGCCAGTCCTCCCTCATCGATATGCAAAGGCATCAGTCCATGAGCGAGATTTCGAGTTTGGCTCACTCCAGCTCTGAGCAATTGCGCGAGATCTCCTGCAACCGCGGCGAATTTCGCCAACCCCGATTTCTCGAGATCGCTTTTTAGTGATGCCGCCGAGCACCCAAGAGCCGCTAAATACTGGCACAGGCCGTCGTGCAAATCCTGCCCGATGCGCTGTTGTTCATATTCGCTGACCTCGACAATTTGATGTTCCAGTCGTTGGGCATGTTCGAGCAGGGAAATGCGCATGTTGGCGGCAACGCCTTGTTTCTTGATGGCGCAGCCGATCACTGCGACCAGAGCAAAAAACACAATTCGAATTCCTATTTCCCACATGTGAACGGCTGAACTCGAATACGGAAGCGCCGCGGCCATATCAGCTCCCAACGATGTCGCAGTGGTGAGGAAAGCAATCAAATAGGCAGCCCAGGTTTCGCACCAATAAACTGCAATCAAAATAGGAAGGGCGTAGAACAGCCCGAGGCTTGTTTCGTAGCCGGTCTTGAAATCCAGAACGCCGATGATGGCAAGGAGGATTAAGGCCTCCAAAAAGGCAATTGGTTTGGATTGATGGCGCAGAAACTTAGCCATTTTCAAGGATGCGTGTCGGAACTGCTGGAAAAGCAGCTTCTCAGCCATCGAGCAGTCTGGCGTCCGGGCCGCCCAACTCATTCCGTTCGTTCGTCCCGAAAAGGGATGAGGTCACGCCATTGGCGAAAACAAAACCAGGAGCGCCACCTTTTCGGCAGCGGATCGAGTTTGGTTCGCTTTGACGAAGCCCGCGCAAACCAGGATTCCCACGGCGAAGAGAAGGCTGACCGGGGCTTCAGGAATGGCATAAATCCCCGCGGACGAAATCGGGTTCGAAACGACCCCAAGACTGGACCAGGTCGCGGCCGGATCGAAGTTTTTGTCGACCCCGTTCAGGTCCTGATTCAAGCTATTTGCCTGTGTCGCCGTGGATATTACGTAACTGATGGTCGAATTTTGCGTAAAACCATTTATCCCACGGGCGGCGAGCTGTACGACCACGTCGTTGAACGGAATGCTGAAAGTCAGGAAATAATCGGGTTGCCCGCCTCCGTCGAGGTCGGTCGATGTTCCGACTGTCGGATCATTAGTGGTAGTGACTGCTGTCCAGGAATAATTAGAGGCTGTTTGGTTGTAGCTTACCAGCGGAGTGGAAACAATGGTGGTCGTGTTCGGGCTCGTGTTTAGGCCGTTTCCAGGATTCCAAATCCCGATGGTGTCATGTGCGCCGGAATTATTGATTCCAAGAAAGAGATCCAGTGCCCCGTCCCCGTTCCCGTCGATTCCGATGAAGAGGGCCGTTTTAAATCCGGCCGGATTGGCGTCGGCGCCCAGTCGTACTCGGAATGCAATCGTCCCATCTGTGGTAGAAGGTGTTCCGGCATCGCCGAACGAGGTGTAAACCGACGCGTGCATGGCATTGCCTACGATATCGCCTTCCGAGGATCCAGTTTGTTGATCGTTGAACGGATCCGGAGAATTGTTTGGATAAAGGATGGCAGTCCAGCTCGCGGTTGAGCTGGTCACGTCGACGGTGGCTCCGGCTCGGACGAGTAAAGGCGTTAGGAACACCACGATGAATGTAAGGAAGCCGGCGGAAAGCGGTGAACGAAGTAGGCTCGGCATCGGTCTCGGCGATCTAGCAGGTGCGGTGCCTTGGCTAAACATCATTCTGGCGAGGTATTTTGGGAGACGTAGCGCGGCGTTCTCGATTCTGGGAAAACAGCGATCGCGGTTTCTCAAATATGACCGATTTGCACCGTGATCATGGTCGACAGCCGATGGGATCGGACGCGGGGCCGCCATGGGTGACGGGGTATAGTATCTGCTATTTCCATAAAAACTGTAACATAATCAACGACCCCCCTGTAATGGAACCCGCTACAAAAACCCGCTTGGAAGCCGGCGTGACGCTCCCCGAAGTCTTGATTGCCGTTCTTGTGCTTTCGGTCTTTTTTGCTTCGGTCTTCGAGCTTAACGCAGTCTGTTTGCGTTACATCGACGCCACCAAGGAGTCGGTCGCCGCGCTCCAAGCGGTTCATGACCGTTGCGAGGTCCTGCGCAATCTTGCTTACAGCGATCTGACCAGCACCTCATATATAAACACCGTGATGGTCTCGGCGCCCAATGGCTCCGATTTCATCAGAAAAGCCACTGAGGTCGTACAACTCAGGGCCTATCCAGTCGCGAACGGTGTTACCCAATTTACGCGCCACCCGGACGGCGGTGTCACCCTCGATTCCACGGCAACGGACCTCGGCCAGACGCTGGTGCAGGTCGATGTTTCGTCATCTTGGAATATGACATTTGGCGCCCGGGCGCGCACCGAACAAACCACCAGCATCATATCAAACGGGCAGAAAAAATGAAACTAAGTCAAAAACGAAATATCACAGGGTTCAGTCTCGGGGAAATGATGGTCGCTTTGAGCTTAAGCTCGATCGTTCTCGCCGCATCGATCACTGCATCGATCGCATTGCAGAAAAGTTTTAACGCGATCGACAACTACTTCGCAACCCACATGCAACAGATCCGCATCATTGATTACATGAATCGCGATGTGAAGCGTGGGTTGATTGTCTCGACATCGGTCGATTTGCAGAGCGTGACGGTGACTTTGCCTAACTATATCATTCAAGCCGGGGACGCCGAGGCGATTGCCAATCCAGCTCTCGTTGGAACGGCACGGACCCCTACGATCACTTACACACCCAGTGGCCAGCAGGTAAACTAC
>JBEEGU010000131.1:0-10911 GCA_041167025.1 Verrucomicrobiota bacterium | reverse complement strand
TTCCACATTCGCGCCGGTATGGTCATGCTCGTAGCCAAGAAAATTAGTCGGCGATTTACCGTCAATTTGGGACACTTCTATCGTCGTTTTCTTCTGCGCGGCTCGGGCCCGGGACCGCTGCTGCTCCATCAGTTTATCGAAACCGGCGACATCGACGGTTAGGCCGCGTTCCCGAGCCATCAATTCCGTGAGATCGAGAGGAAATCCTTGCTCGTCGTAAAGGCGAAACGCGAACTCCCCGGAGATGAGTGCTTCGCTCTTTTCGGGAGCGTTCATCAAACGCGAGACTTCGCGCTCAAACAATTCTATTCCCTTGTCGAGCGTGCGATTAAACCCCTCTTCTTCGCGCTGGATCGTTTCTTTTATCCGCGATTGATTCCCGCGGACTTCGGGAAAGACATCTCCCATCGTTTGCGCGACTACATCCACGAGCTTGAAGAAGAACGGTTCGTGGAATTCGAGCGTGCGACCGTAACGGACGCCGCGCCGAAGGATGCGGCGTAAGACGTAACCACGTCCTTCATTAGACGGCACGATACCGTCGGCGATCGCGAACGAAAGCGTGCGGATATGATCCGCGATGACACGGAACGCGACGTCGATCTGAATCTGGGGAGCACGACCGTCCCGGTCGTCGGTCGCGGTGTCTCGCCGCGACTCACTTTTCTCAGATGAAGTTCGAGAAGGCGAGACGCCTTCTCCCACGGGCGTGACGCCCGTGCTCCCCAATCCAATATCGTTCGACGGCAGCGTGCTCGTGTACTTCTTTCCGCTCAGTTTTTCGAGCTCGTCGAAAATCGGGCGAAAAATGTCGGTCTCGTAATTCGACACTGTGCCGGAGAAATCAGAAAAGTTTTTTGTGCCCTGAATAATGGCGGTCGCTCGTTCGAAACCCATCCCGGTATCGACGTGACGCTGCGGCAAAGGGGTGAATGTGCTGTCGGGATTGGCATTGAATTGGATGAAAACCAGGTTCCAAATTTCAATACACCGGGGGTCATCCTTGTTCACGAGCGTGCCGCGAGTGTCGCCGTCCGGTGTCAAATCCACGTGCAGTTCCGAGCATGGGCCACACGGCCCGGTATCGCCCATCATCCAGAAATTGTCCTTCTTGTTGCCATCAACAATGTGAATCGCGGGGTCCAGATCTGCTTCGCGAAATAAATGCGCCCAATGATCGTAGGCTTCCTGATCAAACTCGCTCGGCTCGCCGGGCCCGGGCCGGTAAACCGTTGCGTAAAGGCGCTGTGGCGGAAGTCCCCACCGTTCGACCACCAGCTCCCAGGCCCACTCGATCGCTTCCTTCTTGAAATAATCTCCGAAACTCCAGTTTCCAAGCATCTCGAAAAAAGTGTGGTGATAAGTATCGAGCCCCACATCTTCAAGGTCGTTATGTTTCCCGCCCGCGCGGATGCATTTCTGGGTGTCAGCGACCCGAGGCGGGTTCCAGGCCGGCCTTTGCTGGCCGAGAAAGATCGGCACGAACTGATTCATGCCGGCGTTCGTGAAAAGCAGGTTGGGCGCGTCGGGCAGCAAAGATGACGAGGGCACGATGGTGTGCCCTTTCTCGCGAAAAAAATCGAGAAATGATTGTCTAACTTCGGCCGCGTTCATGAGTCTAAAAGTCCAGCTACCGGTCAACTTCTCGAAGGCACGCAAATTTCCAAACGAAAAGGTTCGCGCTCATTCGCTGGGCGGCTAATTCACCGCAGGAAAACTCCGGCGTCGGCCAATGCTACCCCGGCCGAACGAATTTTAAAACTGATGGGTGTAACTGATGGTCAGCTGCCAATCCGCAATCGTCGCGAGACTTGTGGCATGACGGTGGACCGCAATCGGCACGGATACGGAAAAAGAATCCTGAGCGCGTGGCGACCACGTTACGCCCGGCTCGAACGAGAGCGAATTCCCCGACAGGCGCCAGCCATTACTCCCACCGATCAAGTCATGCCCTGGAACCCCCTCCCATCGCAGACCGGCACTGACCGATAATCCCTTTGTTGGCCAGACGACCTGGGCCAGGCCCATTCGCGCAAGGAATTGATCGGGGATGGTATCAAAAATAATGCTTTTGTCTCCCATGGTCAGCGCGTGCTCATCGCCAATCGGGGATTGAACACCGTTGGTTTGCTGAGGAGTGATGACGTAGGCACCCTCCGCATAGGCAAAGGTGTTCTTGAACCAGTTTGCGTAGGGCAATTGGGGAAAGGATAAACTCGTGAAAGCGTGAGCGGCCAGGATAACGCCCCATCCGCCATCTCCCGGCTGGATGGCCGGATCGACTGGTCGCAATATCCTCCCGGTGGCACGGTAAGAATAATCGGTCGCGTCGTCGACGCCCGAGGGCATTGAGACCCCTAACGACAGCGCGATGTTTCGGTTGGGAGATTTTTGAGGATCGAGCAACCAATAACTGGCGCTCAATCGCAGATCTCCGATTCCACCAGCACGCATGGTATGGAGAGTCATGGACATAAAGTCATGCTCAATCCAGGTCTGGCGGGTTCCGTATTGAAACGGAATATCGAGAGTTAAGTCGAATCTATCGGTCACCGCGTAGGAAGCACTGATAGTGAATCCATAGACGTGCGTGTTCGCGTAGACGAGCGGGTGATCGAGCGGTTCGTCCCCGAGCACGTCCTGACGTGAATTGTAATAACGAAAGAAAACCGACGCTTCCCAATGCCCCGCCGGTAAAGTTGATGTGCCTTCGACACCCAGACCGGGCGTCCCCAGATGGGCGCAGACTCACCCCTGCGATAACAGTTTCGGCGCCGACAGCGTTAAACCTCCAAGAACGATCACCCTGCCCAACCACGATTGAACCCGTCGGCTACCAAGCGCACTGCCCATCTGGATCCATGATCCGGTTAGGCCAAGTGACTGGTCAACGATGAATCACTTCGAATGGTAGTTATTCTTTGTCAGGCCTCACCCTGCATCCGTACATGTCGGAATGTTATTCTACGCTGCGATTTTTTGTTTACGTACTCGGAGTCGCAGCGAGCGCTTTGAGCCGTTTAAATTGTGGCCTGAGCTTGTTCAGAAAATCGATGAAGCGCGGATCCTTGCGAAGTTTGTCAAGGTTGGGATCACGTTCAAACCAGGTCAGGTTTGGATATCCATTTTCCGCCGTGTAGTTCAGCCATTTCATCGCCGGCTCAGGTTCGTCCATGAGCGCATAAGCCGAGGCGATCACATAAGTTGTGTGATGAAAATGCCCAAAGCCCTGGCCGATTTTGATCGCCTCATCAATCTTCTCTTTGGCGTGCGTCTTATCCCCGGCAGCCGCCAAGAACCAAGCCTGCGTCGCAGTCAGGATGCCGCCTTCGTCATTTGACTGCGCCCTGGCGTTGTCGATTCGAAATTTAGCTTCATTTATTCGACCGGAATAAAAGAGCGCGCTGGCGAGATTAAACTCGGAAAAACCGCGCGGCATCCCATTTAGATTCGCCTCCAGGATTGGACACGCGTCGATATAGCGGCCTTGAAGCAGCGCCACTAAACCAAGATGAAATTTGATCTCCGCGCTGCCGGGGGCGAGTTCATCCGCCTTTTTGAATTCTTGCAGCGCCTCTTCGAAAAGCCCGACGTGAAAATAGACTGCCCCCAAAAAGCTGTGAGCGTCCGTGAAATTCGGAGCCACTACCAGGGCGCGACGAGCCTCCGCAATCGCTTCTTCGTGCAGAAATCCGTTGGATGGGCTCCAAAGCAAATCGGCCCGCGCCACGTGGGCCGCAGGAAGATCGGGATTAAGTTGAATGGCTTTCCCTACTGCTTCTTCGGCTTTGAACTGCCATTGCTTATTGGCAGCATCGAAAAAGTAGCCTTTTCCCTGGTAGGCGCCGGAAAGGTCCGCCCAAGCCTCCGCAAAAGTCCCATCCAGGGAAACCGCCGTCTCTAACATTTCGATTTTGGCATCGAGGGCTTCCTTCGTCGGTTCGGAAAAGTTCTTTCCGCGCAAGTAGTAATCGTAAGCCTGCGGATTCACGATGCGGGCCCCGGCCAATCGGGCTTTTTCTACTGGCGTCAACTTGACAGCGATGGCGTTCGCGATGGCCAGAGCCACTTCGTTTTGCAGTTGCACAATATTGGCCATCGCACGCGTATAACTCTCCGCCCACAAAGTCTTGTCCGTTCCCGCCTCAATCAATTGCACCGAAATCCGCGCCTGATCCCCCGACAACACCACTGAACCCTCCACCATCGCGTCCACGCTTAATTCGCGCGCTATCTCCGGACTCGATTTCGGCGATTGCTTGTACTTCATCATGGTGGAGCGAGATATGACTCGCTTGAGTGCGCCGATCTGGGACAGCTTCGTGGTCAATTCGTCAGTCATGCCATCGGCGAAGTAGCTCTTGTTCACATCGCCAGAAAGATTCTCGAGTGGCTTCACCGCGAGCGATGCAATTCCTTTTGCGATGGTCGATTTCCGCTCAGAAAAGAGCCAAACGCCGGTACCGATAGCAAGCATGGCAAGCAGAGAACCAGCGACGAGCGCGGCTTTTCGCCGGCGAAACGAAATGGCGTGACCTGCGGCCGCCGCGATCGCGGCATCTCGTTCCTGCTTCGCCCGCGCTACCTTCTCCGGCATCGCCGAATTACCGACCTCGTTGGTGTAGAGATTCACCACGTTCACGCGCACCGCGTGTTTAACTTCGCATTCGCCAAGATCCTGCAAATGCGGCCGCCACTTACTGTGTTGCTCCAAATCTTCGGCGACTCGTTTGGAAAGAAGAATGTGACCAGCATCGCCGCAATCCATGACGCGCTGCGCGGTGTTGATTCCGCCGCCCGCCAAATTCGACCGGTCGTTTACATCGGAGATTTTGTTGACTGGACCGCTGTGAACACCCATGCGCAGACCGAATTCAGAAGAATTCTTGAGAGCCCGTGCGATCTCTATCGCGCAGCGGACCGGAGCTTCCGGGTTATTAAAGAACACGAGCACCATCCCGTCGCCGGTTGGTAGCCGAAACAGTTTGTCCGCCGCCTCAGCACTGCGGAATTGTTCGGTGTTGCGAACGATCTGATTGAGTCGACGCGAACACTCCGTCTGCTCATCTCCCAGCAACTTCGAGAAACCAACGATGTCCATGAACAAAACATGTCCAAGCTCGAATTGAACATCGTCATCCAATTCGGCGGTCATTTTTGGTGCGTTCGCGATTTCGTTTCGAAATGATTTCAACTCAAGCCCAAACCGTCGAGAGCAAAGCGTAGCGCGGGTGTTTCAACGCCGCTGCGCGATTGGGATATCTATTTTCGGGCGGGAATAGTTGATACTGCGTCGACTGTCGTCTGGGAGTCGCGCAACTGCAGGTCAACTTGCTCCGCTTCGTAGCCGCGGTTCTGCGCCTTTAAACTGTCGCGTAACCCCGCAAGGGCGCGCGGATAACGTGGAGATTTCTCCAAGGCGCTGCGAAAAACTTTCTCCGCCGCGGCGGACTGACCGCGCTCCAGAAGCACTCGACCGTAAAGAGGCCGGATCGGGGGAAACCAGCTGGGTGGCTCGCTATAATTCAAATTGTCCTCCGCCGCGATCGCGTGCTGAAACGCTTCCACAACCTCGCCCGCTTCTTCGCCTTCTTCTCCTTCTTCGCCTTCTTCGCCGCCACTGAGCATGATGGCGGCCGCGAGAAGATTCTCCTGCACCCGCGCGATTTCGGTCACCTTGTTCAGCGAATCGAACGTGGCGTCCCGGGGAAGTTTGGCTAAGTGAGCAAAAAACATTTTCGATTCCTGTTGGGCCTGCGCTTTTTTTTCCGAACCGGCGAAAGCCATGGCCCGAGCGAAGTGCCATTGGGCCGTTGTATGGACGAACGTCGGATCCGGGGCCGCGAGGCGCAGAATGTCGTTCCACCGTTCGAAGGCGATAAGAATGAAGAGCGGTGTGGAAAGATATCCCTCCAGCATCGGCATCTCTTTGACGTGCGGTTTAATGTAAGTTACCAGCTTGTCCGCTGCTCGCTTCGCTTCGCTGAAATTGTCTCTCATGCAATTTGCATAGGCGAGAAAGTGCAAATTGTGACTGTAGTACATCCTCGGATAGAGGCCCTGGTCGTGGGTGACAGCGAGGAATTTCTGGTCAGCCACCGCTGCGACCGCATTGGCATGGGCGGAAGCGGCGTGGTCCCCCACGCGCGAGTAGATATGAGCCGGCATGTGCACGAGATGTCCCGCGGCAGGCGCCAGTTTTTCCAGACGCACCGCGCTGGCGAGAGCGCGTTCAGGATGCGATGATGCTTCGACCGCGTGAATGTAATAATGATTCGCCCCGAGATGGTTTGGCTCTCGCTCCAGAACCGATTCCAGCACGGCGACAATTTCCTCGGTCCCTTCATTCGGTTTCCCGTCGCGCAGCCAAAGCTTCCACGGATGCAAATTCATCATGCTTTCGGCGTAGAGCGTGGCCGCATCCAAATCATCGGGGTAACGCTTGACTAACTTGGCCATCGCGTCCCGATAGGCGACATCGAGCTGGGGGAGGTCGGCTTTCGGATCATTCGAATACCGAAATGCCAACGCATTGATGTAGGCGCGTTCCGCTTCGGACCCGTTGTCCTGCAGCGTGATGGCTCGTTGGACCGCATCGTAGCCAGCCTTCTCCCGCTGCGGATCAACCGGAAGATTGTAATTCGGCCCCAGCGTGAGCGCCACCCCCCACCAAGCCATGGCAAGCTTCGGATCAAGCTCGGCCGCGTGCTGAAAAGAGCGTCGTGCCTCTTCGTGATTAAATCCGTAAACCAGTTTCAATCCCTGGTCGAAAAACTGCTGCGCTTTCGCATTCTTTGTCGAGACCGGATGATGAACCGAACCCAAACCCGAAATCAAACGCGGCTGTGAACTGGCCCGACCGCGCTTGCCTCGGGTAGAGGCGATCGTCGGCATCGCTCCAGCTAGGAGGCAAATTGATAGAATCAGAACAAAACGTTTCATCGCTTGGAGCGATTACTCTGCTCGATTCTTTGACTTCGTCGAGCTTGTCCGTGACCCGCGCGTTATTTCTCCCGCGAACGCCCGAGATCAAGTCTGTGACGCGGACAGCAGGAACAGAATTTCGAAATGACCGGGCGATCCATCATTTTTATCTCCTAGCGAACGGAGAAATTCACAGGTCAAAACTCGTGTGAGTAGGTAACGTTAATCTGGAAGTCGGAAAAGCTGGCGATACCTCCGAGCGGGTCGTGCGTGCGAGCAAAGGGAACACTGGTGATGCCATAGCGGTAAACGGCCACCGGCGCGGTAATGGATACATAATCCCGCCCGTGTGAAATGGAGATACCCGGTTCGATCGAGACCGAATATCCGGGCAAGCGCCATCCATCGCTGCCACCTATCAAATCATGGGCCGGGATTCCCTCCCATCTCGCGCCAAGACTTGCCGAGAGTCCGATCTTCGGCCAAACCGCGCCGGCAAAACCGCCCCGGACCAGACTTTGGTCCGGCACGGAATCGAACATCAGGCCCTTGTCACCGTGAGTGAATGGCGGGACGTCGAAGTTGACCGTGTGAACACCATTCGTCTCTCGCGGGTTAGCCAGATAAAACCCATTCAGGTAAGCGAAAGTATTCTTGTATATCTTGGCAAATGCGCTGCCTGACAGAATGATCCCCCAACCTCCGTCTCCGGGCTGAATCGCCGGGTCAACCGGACGAAACTCAGGTCCGGTAGGCCGGTACGAAAGGTCGGTCGCGGATTCATTACCAGTAGGCATCTTCACTCCCAGGCCTAACGAGATATTTTGATCCGGATGTTTCTCCGGCGTTAACAGCCACACGCTCGTCGACAATCTCAGGTCACCGACGCCGCTGGCTCGCATGGTATGAACATGGACTCCGTCATGCTCCGCCGAGTTTGTCCGGCTGCCATATTGAATAGGTAGCTCCAGGGACAAACTAATTCTGCTCGTTAGTGCATAAGTGGCATTGATATCGAAAAGATCGACATAGGTATCATTCTTGATCAGCGGGACGTTCACCTCATCGCCATTCGAATTAAAATCGCGAAACGAATGGAAATAACGATAAGCCACTGTCGCGACCCACTGGCAAGGTTCCAGATAAGGCGTCTCTTTCGCCCCGGAAGAGTAACGTTCGAGGGCACCCCAACTGGGCGCCAAACTTCTCCCAGCGCCTCACCCTTGTGACAAAAGAGGCTGCGCGGAAAGCAAGAGGACAAAACCGATAATCAGACAACCGAACCGAGATTCGGCCCTGAACGAGAGAGAAAAACTACGCATCCAGATCACCCATTTTTTTCTGTCGTCGAGAATGGCCTTTGTCCGAAACGAATGCAATTCTAACAAACGTAGGATGATATACTACAGTCCATGCTCCGGTTAGGGCTCGCGTGGACGCCTGTTGCGTCTACTATTCGTCACCTGGGCGAATGAACCGAATTTCTTTTTCAACTCGCGGTGGGCTTTTTTTGCGCTGGAAAACGTAGTGTTCTAATCCTCCGATTCCCATGACGAAGCTGCAGCAGTGGCTTAACGAGCTCGGTCTCGGACAATACGACGGCATCTTCGCGGACAACGATGTCGATTTCAGTCTCCTGTCCGATTTGACTGAGAGCGACTTCGAGAAACTGGGCCTTTCTCTTGGACATCGCCGGAAGCTTTTGAAAGCGCTCGCGACGCTTCAGCTGGCATCACCCCAGATCGAAGCACCACGCGCAACCGAGAAAGAAGCGGAACGCCGTCAGGTGACAGTGTTGTTCTCCGACCTGGTTGGTTCGACCGCGCTGGCTAACGAGATCGACCCGGAAGACATGAGCGCGTTGATAAAGCGTTACCAGGATGTGTGCGCGGGCGCCATCGCCCGGTTCGACGGATTCATCGCGAAGTTCATGGGCGACGGTGTGCTCGCTTATTTTGGTTATCCACAGGCTCAGGAGGATGCAGCCGAACGTTCCGTTTATGCGGCACTCGCGATCATCGAAGGCCTCACTCAATTGAACGGACCCGATGGACGAGCGCTTGCAACTCGCGTCGGCATTGCCACTGGTTTGGTGGTAATTGGCGATATTATCGGGACGGGCGCCGCGCGCGAGCATTCCATCGTTGGAGAAACGCCTAACTTGGCAGCGCGGCTCCAAACGCTGGCGGAACCGAACTCCGTTCTCGTCAGCCAAAGCACTCATCATTTGCTCGGTAGGCAATTCAACTACCAGAGCCTTGGTGAACAAGTCATCAAGGGATTTGCCAATCCGGTCCAAGTTTGGCGTGTACTTCGTGAAGCAGCCGTCACCAGTCGCTTCGCCGCGGGACGGGCGGCCAGGGCCGGCCCATTTATCGGCCGGGTTCAGGAAATGGGACTGCTTCTCGATCGGTGGCAATTGGCAAAGGAGTGCGAAGGTCAGGCTGTTTTTCTTTCCGGCGAACCGGGCATGGGAAAATCACGGATGGTCGATGCGTTATTTGAGCGGATCGCTGACGATCCCTATTACCATCTGGTCTTCCAATGCTCTCCGTACCACACCAACAGCGCGCTTCATCCTGTCATCCGTCAATTTGAACGATCCGCCGGCATTAACCTGGAGGATTCTGCTGCGGCAAAACTGGAGAAATTGGAAGCGCTGTTAAGCGCAACTGACAATCTCAGTGATTCCACCAGAAATCTTTTCGCCGACCTTCTCTCGATACCTCTCGGTAATAGCTATCCGCCGCTTGAGTTATCGCCTCCCCAACGCAAAGCCGCCACAATTGCCGCGATTGTCCATCAACTGACCCAATTGTCGGAGCAAAAGCCCGTCCTCTTTGTCTTGGAAGACGCGCACTGGATCGATCCGACAACTCAGGAACTGATTAGCCGCGCGATCGACGGGATCGCTTCAGCGCGCGTGCTCGTTCTCGTTACTGCTCGGCCTGAATTCCTGTCGCCGTGGACGGGACGGGATCATGTCACCTCGTTGGCACTGAGTCGCCTCAGCAAAACGCAATGCGCTGAGCTCATCGCCGGCGTTGCTACTACCCAAGTCCTTAAAAAAGCTCTAATCGAAGACATCGTCACAAAGACCGATGGCGTGCCGCTCTTTATCGAAGAGCTGACCAAAACTGTGATGGAGTCCACGACGCCCGATCGGCCAGCCGTTCCGGCTACTTTACAAGATTCACTAATGGCGCGGCTCGACCGGCTCGGGCCTGCCAAGGAGATCGCACAGGTAGCTGCCGTAATCGGGCAACAATTCTCTTACGCATTGCTTGAGAAGGTAAGTTCTGCCTCTGTCTCTGATCTCGAGACCGGGATTGCGCGTCTCATTGACGCCGGCCTGGCGTTTCCTCAAAGCCGGGCGGGCGAGCCAAGCTACAGCTTCAAACATGCGTTAATGCGGGACGTTGCTTACGACAATTTGCTGCGCGGACGACGTCAGCAAATCCACGAACGGGTCGCGCGGGCGCTAGAGGAACACTTTCCTGTCGTAGCCGACAGCGAACCGGAACTGCTGGCACAACACTTCATGCAGGCAGGCCTGGCCGATCTTGCATGTACTTATTATGAACGCGCGGGCGATCGAGCGGCCGCGCATTCTAACTTCGCCGAAGCGGTAGCGGATTTCCGGGCCGCCCTGACGCAGGCTGGCCAACTGCCGGAAACTCCAGATCGGTTGCGGCGTGAACTTGCCATCCAGCTCAAATTGGGACCAGGGATCGCGATTTTGGAAGGACAGCAAAGTCCCGAATTGGAAGAAATCTACACAAACGCGTGCAGAATCGGGACGACCTTGGGCGACGAAGCCGGCGTTTTCAAAGCCACCTGGGGCCTCTGGTACTCGGCTCTGGTCGGCCGCAACCTCGCAAAAGCGCGCGATCGAGCGCAAGAGCTCGTCACCCTAGGCCAGCGTGCCACTGATTCAGACTTACTGTTGGAAGCTTTTCATTGCCGCTGGTCCACTGCTTCCTTTCG
>JBEEGU010000130.1:0-8377 GCA_041167025.1 Verrucomicrobiota bacterium | reverse complement strand
GTAAGATCGGCAGAACCGATTCACGAAACATGGGCTGCAATTCCCGCGGAGGACCTGGCAGCAGGAAAAGATGCGCCGACCCCGCTCCGGCGGCGATGTTTTGATGAAAATAAAGACCC
This sequence comes from Verrucomicrobiota bacterium, assembly GCA_041167025.1. Taxonomy (GTDB): domain Bacteria; phylum Verrucomicrobiota; class Verrucomicrobiia; order Chthoniobacterales; family UBA10450; genus DATFCK01. Next base: position 8,258 of record JBEEGU010000130.1, on the reverse strand, counting down.
GGCGCCGTTCCATTCTCATTCGGCAACACATCCGCTCCTGCTGGAACATCCGCTTGTCGCGCGATCCGCTCGGTCAACCTGATGCCGCGTTTTTTTAAGCGGTTGGTGATCACAGCCATCACGCTCTCACTGTGAACTAGTTCGAGGCCGAGCAATTCCGCCGTGATCTCACGCGTAATATCATCAGTCGTCGGACCGAGACCGCCAGTGACGAAGACGATGTCAGCGCGCGACAGGAACGCGCCTAAGGCGTCCCGAATCGCTGCGCCATCGGGCACGGTACGTTGTTCCTCGATCCGAAATCCAAGGGGGAGAATTTCTCGCGCGATAAAAGAAAGATGGGCATCACGCACGTCGCCGAGCAACAACTCGGTACCGGTGTTTAGAAGAACGACGCGCATGAGGATCGAAACAAACGTCCAGCGGGCAACGCTTAACGTCCAACGTTGAATTCAAAACACGCCCGCAGAACTGAACGCCCCACCTCGAGCGTTTTCTGAAAACCTACGCTGCGTCTTTGTCCTGCTTCTTGCGAATGAGCGGAACTTTTTTGCCTTCCACAACCGCGCGATTGATCGTGACTTCGGCAATGTCTTCACGACTCGGAACGTCGTACATGATATCAAGCATGACTCGTTCGAGCATGGAACGAAGAGCGCGCGCGCCTGTTCCTTTGGTCACGGCCAGCGCAGCGAGAGCGCGCAGCGCGTCTTTCGTAACCGTCAGCCGAACACCTTCCATCGAGAAAAGTTTCGTGTATTGCTTGACCATCGCGTTTCTCGTGTCGGTCAGAATCGATACCATTTCATCCTCGGTCAGCGCATCGAGCGAGCTAACGACCGGCAATCGACCGATGAATTCGGGGATCATACCGAAGGCAAGCAGATCTTCCGGTTCGACGTGCCGGACAGCATCTTTGCGGAGAGCTTCCTCGACTTCCAGCGTCGGGCTTCCAAAGCCCATCACTTTATGGCCGATCCGTTTCTGCACGATTTTGTCGAGGCCGACGAAAGCTCCTCCGCAAATAAACAAAATCTTCTCGGTGTTAACCTGGATATATTCTTGGTGCGGGTGCTTGCGTCCGCCCTGGGGAGGAACGTTGCATGTACTTCCCTCTAAAATTTTCAAGAGCGCCTGCTGGACGCCTTCGCCGGAAACGTCGCGGGTGATGCTCACGTTGTCCGTTTTGCGGCCGATCTTATCGATCTCATCGATATAAACGATTCCGATTTCCGCGCGTTTCACGTCGTAGTCCGCGTTCTGCAACAGGCGCAAGATGATATTTTCGACGTCCTCACCGACATAACCTGCTTCGGTCAAAGTTGTCGCGTCCGCGATGCAAAAGGGCACGTCCAGGATTTTGGCCAGCGTTTTAGCCAGAAGCGTTTTGCCTGAACCAGTGGGACCAATGAGCAGAATATTGCTTTTCTCTATCTCTACGTCAGCCAATGGATCGGGCTGGAAAGCGGCCGAGTTATCACCGGCAGTTGGCGCAGCGGGCTGCAGCACGCGTTTAAAGTGGTTATGGACCGCCACTGAAAGCGTCTTTTTTGCAATATCCTGGCCGATGACGTACTGATCCAGGGCACGCCGGATTTCAACCGGTTTAGGGACTCGAATCGTGGATGATTGCCGGCGAGCGTCCTCGTTCAGCTCTTTATCGAGAATACTTTTGCAGACATTGATGCAACTATCGCAGATGTAGACGCCGGGACCGGCGATTAGTTTCCGTACTTCAGCGTGGCTTTTGCCACAGAATGAGCACATTGTGAGGTTGGAAGCGCGGGCCATATTCGCCTTAAAAAGAGCAGCTTCTATTCCCCGATTTTGCGTGGTAAAGCGGCCTCAGCCACTGCCGTCGAACGGTCGGTTCCGGCCGACGGCGCTCCGTCGAGAAGCTTCATTTCCTTGCGCGATTTGATCACTTCGTCGACCAATCCGTAAGTCTTGGCTTCAGCGGCGGACATATAGTAATCCCGATCTGAATCGAGTCGTACCTGGTCTTCCGATTTGCCGGTATGCTGCGAGATGATTTTGATCAAGCGCTTCTTTAATTTGAACATGTAGTCGACTTGGCGCTCGACGTCGCTGGCCTGCCCTTGCGCGCCTCCATGCACCTGATGGATCATGATATCCGAATTAGGCAACGCGAAACGTTTTCCCTTTGTTCCGGCGCACAGTAAGACAGCAGCCATGCTCGCGGCCATACCGAGGCAGTAGGTGGTGACATCACACGTCAAAAATTGCATCGTGTCGTAGATCGCGAGTCCCGCCGTGACCGAGCCACCGGGCGAATTGACATAAATATTGATGTCCTTCTTGCCGTCTTCCATTTGCAGAAAGAGCAACTGCGCAATGACCAGGTTCGCGATGTGATCGTCGATCGGTGTCCCGATGAACACGATCCGGTCCTTGAGCAACCGCGAATAAATATCGTAACTCCGCTCCCCGCGTCCGGTCTGTTCGACCACCATTGGCACAAGAACGCCCTGGGATAGATTTTCGTGAGATAAAGTCATGATTTTTCGGTAGTAACGACCGGTTCGGCCGCCGGTTTGACGCTAACATTTGCCTTCAGGAAATCAAGAGTCTTACCGAGCAGAATTTGTTCCGCGAGCGCGTTCAAGCGATCGTGTTCTTCGAGTTCTTTGCGCATTTTTTCCACCGAGATGTTATAACGCAACGCCTCCTCCCGGATCCGCCCGTTTAGTTCTTCCCGGGACACTTCGATCTTTTCCGCTTCCGCTATGCGGCTGAGGATGAAGTTCGTTTTCAAGCGGTGGGCCGCAAGGCTCCCCGCACCCTCCACCAGCTCCTTTTCCTTGCCTTTGAGCAATTCATCTGGGATTCCACGCTCGCGATTCCGCTGGACCAATTCACCCAGTGCTCGCCGGGTTTCGTTGCGCAAAAGAGGCGGCGGCAAATCGAATTGCACATGTTCGTGCAGATGTTTCACGATCTGGGCCTCTTTCGCGCGTTCCTGTTCATGCTCCTTTTCATGCTCCAGATCGTGTGCCACGAGGCCGCGCAGATCAGCGAGTGTCTTTTCCGGAACGAGTTTACTGGCGAACTGATCGTCCAGGTCAGGAAGCACCTTCCTTTTGATCTCGCGCAAAATGACGTTGTAACTTGCCTGCTTCGCAACTAGCTCCGGCACGGGAAAGTCCGCGGGAAAGTCGACCACAATAGTCCGCGTTTCCTCCAGCTTTTGCCCCAGGAGTTGTTCGCAAAACTTCGGCAGAAAATTGTCCGAAGCCATCCGGAGCCAGAATTTTTTACCGCCGTGCAAGGTCTTGCTCGATTCCGGCGCAATTTCGGCAACAGGCTTGCCTTCTATGGCGCCATCGAAGTCGATCACCGCGAAATCTTCCAGTTCAAGACCGCGGTTCGTCACGTCAACGAAATCAGCAGCCTGTTCGCGCAGCCGATCGAGTGCGGCCGTAATCTCGTCCTCCGTTACTTTCAAATCAGGCAGATCGACCGGGATTTTCTTGTAATCCGGCAGCTCGAATTCCGGCGCGGTCACAACCGTCGCGCGAAACCTGATCGACTTATCTTCACCGAATTGAACATCTTCGACATTCGTTAACGACACGACGCGCAATTGCTCTTGCTCAATCGCATCGCGATAACTTTTGGAGACGAGCTTGCGGGTCAATTCGTCTTGAATTTCCTTTCGGAACTTTGCCTCGATCACGCGCCGCGGCGCCTTGCCTGGACGGTAACCTGGAATTTTGGCGAATCGGGCGAAATCGCTCGCAATGGCGTCCCATTCCTTGGTGACCTCTTCAGGAGGCAATTCGATGCGGAGGGTAGAGACGGACTCCGGTTGTTTTTCAACTTCGACCTTCATGCGAGACAACCACGTTACGGGCGGCGGATGCCATCCGCAAATGCGGCCCAAGGTAGAGACGTTGCGGAGAATGGAGCCGGCGGGAGCCGAGCGACATAGACGGCCACCCCGAAAGCGCGAGACAGCGGGAGCGAACGAGTCAAACGTCCCTACCTGAATCGACACAGCGAGACACGATCAATCCGCAACGGCTGCCCCGTCAACGCGTCGCCCTTTGACATATACCGAATGAATTTGCGGAAAACCGAACCAATACGGGATCTCCCGATAATCTTCGCCTTCGAAAATGCTGAAATTCGCGAGCTTGCCCGTTTCGAGGGAGCCGATCGTGCTCCCTCGGGAAAGTGAATGCGCGGCGTTGACGGTCGACGCCGTAATCGCTTCCGCCGGCGACATTCTCATTTGAGTGCAAGCCAGGGACAAAACCATGGGCATCGAAGGCGTCGGGGATGATCCCGGATTGAAATCCGTGGCCAGAACAAGTGCGAGGCCAGCCTCGACCATCTCCCGCGCGCGCGGGTAACGGGTCGATCCGAGGGCATAAACTGAACCGGGCAAAAGAACTGGCTGGACGTTGTTCGCTGTGAGTGCGGCGATCCCTTTTTCGCCTGTTTGTTCGAGATGGTCGGCCGTGGTCGCGCCCAACTCCGCAGCCAGAGCGGCGGCGCCGGAATCGGAAAGTTGGTCCGCATGCATTCGCAGCTTTAGTCCCAGCTTTTTCGCCGCATTCAGGATTTTTCGTGACTGCTCAACATCGAAATAGCCGCGCTCACAAAAGATGTCACAGAACTCTGCCAGTTTTTCTGCGGCAACGGCCGGCAGCATTTCATCGACAACCAAATCAACATATCGGCCGGGATTCTCTCGAAACTCCTCTGGAACGGCGTGCGCGCCCAAAAAAGTAGGGACGCATTCCAGCGGGGTCTCTTGGTTCAGCCTTCGCATAGCGCGCAAGATCTTGAGCTCGGCAGCCAAGGTTAATCCGTAGCCCGATTTCGCCTCCGCCGTGGTGGTGCCGCACCGTAAAAGCCAGCCCGCATGTTTTTTCGCCTGCGCAAAAAGATCGTCATCGCTGGCTGCGCGCGTCTTTTTTACGGTTGACCAAATGCCCCCGCCGCCGACGGCAATTTGTTCGTAGGTTTCGCCCCGGGCACGGCGTTCAAAGTCCTCGAGACGGCCACCGGCAAAGACAAGATGGGTATGCGCATCGACAAACCCAGGCAGCACCACGCGGCCGCCGGCGTCGACTATCTCGGCGTCGTTAGGCAAATTTCCGGCGATCGCGTCGGAATCGCCAAGCGCGGTAATCGTTCCCTCCTGAATCAACATCCCGCCGCAGGGAATGATGGCGAGTTGCTGCATCTCCGCGCCAATACGCGGCCGGTTCGGTCCGGCGACAGTAACCAGTTGCGACGCGTTCAATACTGCAACCGGATTTGTCATTTGCAGAAGATAATCGACCGTTAGGCGAAAGGGTTGCCCTAGCCCAACTTTCTTTCTACCATCTCGCTAATTTGCTGGAACTGCTTTCCGGAGTGAGCGCGGATATCCTGCATTTTTTTTAAGAGAGCAGCCTTCGATTTTTCATCTTTCATGGTCGTTAGATTGATCCGGACGTTCATTGCTGCGCCGTCAATACAAGCGTGGGTGGCCAGGAGGCCAACGCCAACGTCCGATATGGAAGCCGGATTGCCTTTCTCAGCCATCTCGGCCAGGAGCTCGTAGGACTTGGACGCGGTTTCCATCACCCGCAAAGGAATCTCTGCCGCGTATTTATTCGCCGATTGGATGGCGGCGGAACGCGCTGCCTTTTCCTCAGACGAACCTTTTGGAAGTCCGAATGCCTCCATCACTTTGTTAAAAGCCGCCGTATCCTCATCGACCAGAAACAGCATTTCGTCTTTGAATCGCTGGGCCTTCACCGCCCACTTGCTGAAATAATCGATCTTGTCATCCCATCCACGTTTGCCGGCTGAGAGATTGGCAACCATTCCGCCAAGAGACGCGCCTAACGCCCCCAAAAGCGCGGCGACCGAGCCACCACCAGGCGCTGGAGAATCACTTAAGGTTTCATTGCAGAACTGGCGCAGATCCATTTTTACGAGCGATTTCTTTGTCGCAGCGGATTCTATCTTGAACTCGATCACCTTTTCTTTCACGTCGAAAGGCTTCAGCTCACTCAATCCCATCGAGCGGACCGCAATCTCGATCAATTCCTCCTCGGCTGCGCCCTCTGACCATTTCTGTTTCCGCAAAAAATACCGGCCGGCATCAAGTAAACATCTCTTTGGCACCATTCCCACGATCTCAGATCCGGTTACGCGCATGCCGCGCTTGGTCGCCGCTTCGTTACAGGCATCGAATGCGGCGTGCAATGGAGTTTCGTCGATGTTCGTCAGATTAATCGAAACTTGTGCGATCCCATATTCCTCGACGTACCAGCCAATTGCCTTCACATGTTTCAGCATTCCGGGAATGCGGACCGGTTCCCCTTTTTCATCGAGCACAGGTTTTCCCTGCGGCGTCCCATCATCGGTTTTGATTCGGCCATTCTCTCTGATATCGAAAGCAACCGAGTTTGCCCGGCGCACAGCTTTCGTGTTCAGATTTACATTGTAGGCAACCAAAAATTCCCGGGCCCCGATCACAGTGGCGCCGGACTTTTCATTGAAAACGGGCGAGCCGAAATCGGGCTTCCAAGCCGCTTCCTTGATCTTCTCGAAAAAGCCCTCGTACTCTCCGGCCCGGATCACAGAAAGATTTGAGCGCGATGGATCTCTCGCCGCTTTTTCATAAAGATAGACTGGGATATCTAGTTCCTCGGCGACGCGTTTTCCGAGTTGCTGCGCACAGGCGATCGCTTCTTCCCAACTGACGTTGCTTACCGGAACAAATGGGCAAACGTCCGTCGCCCCCATCCGCGGATGCGCGCCCTTGTGTTTGCGCATATCGATCAGCTCGGCGGCTTTTTGAATTCCCCGAAAGGCGGCTTCGACAGCCGCCTCAGGAGTGCCGACCAGGGTGACGACTGTCCGGTTCGTGCTCGCGCCGGGATCGACATCGAGCAAGGAAGCGCCTTCCGCCGATTGGATCGCGTCGGTGATCTGTCGAATGATGTTTGGATCGCGCCCCTCCGAGAAGTTAGGCACGCATTCGATGAGCTTCTGCATAGTGGCGTGTCAGCTTTCTCCCTGATCAATCTCGCGGCCGCGGCTCCATTGGAATTTCGATGTCATTGGTTTTCGCAAAATCGATTGCGCGCGAATATCCTGCGTCGACATGGCGGAGCACGCCCATTCCCGGGTCACTCGTCAAAACGCGCTCGAGACGATTCTGCGAGCTGCCGGTGCCATCGGCGACTACGACCATTCCAGCGTGCTGTGAAAACCCGATGCCTACGCCGCCACCATTGTGAATCGAAATCCAGGAAGCGCCTGCCGCCGTGTTTACCAAAGCGTTCAGTAACGGCCAATCCGCGATCGCATCACTGCCATCGAGCATCGCTTCGGTCTCCCGGTTAGGCGACGCCACCGATCCGGCATCGAGGTGATCTCGCCCGATAACGATAGGCGCCTGAAGCTCTCCGCGTCGGACCAACTCGTTCATGGCAACCCCGAACTCAGCGCGTTCACCATAGCCAAGCCAGCAAATTCTCGCCGGCAAACCTTGAAAGTGAATGCGCTCTTTCGCCAGCTTCATCCATCGGCGCAAGGTTTCATTCTGCGGAAACAGTTCGAGTGCCAGGCGATCTGTCCGGATGATGTCCTCGGCCTGGCCGCTCAGCGCGACCCAGCGAAACGGACCCTTCCCTTCACAGAATAGCGGCCGGATGTATTCCGGAACGAATCCAGGAATGTCGAATGCGTTTTCCACACCGGCCTTTTTCGCCTGTGCCCGGATGTTGTTTCCGTAATCGAATGTGATCGCCCCTTCTTTTTTGAGCGCGAGCATGGCTTCAACATGTTGAGCCATGGAATGCATAGATTTCCGGATGTATTCATCCGGATCTTTTCCGCGCAGCTTGAGTGCTTCTTCCAAATCCATGCCGTTAGGAATGTAACCGTTCAACGCGTCATGCGCGCTCGTCTGGTCGGTCAACACATCGGGCACGATTCCGCGTCGCAGCATATCGGGCAAGACGTCGGCACAATTTCCGACCAAGCCGACCGAAATAGCTGCCCGAGCTTTGCGCGACTGGTCGATTAATTGCAGAGCTTCATCCAGGGACCGCGCGATCTTGTCGCAATAACCGCTTTTCAGTCTTTTCTCAATGCGCGCCGGATCGACATCCACTCCGAGAAAAAGCGCACCATTCATCGTCGCAGCCAGCGGTTGTGCGCCGCCCATTCCTCCCAGTCCACCGCTCACGACAAATTTTCCTTCGAGCGATCCGCCAAAATGTTTG
>JBEEGU010000129.1:0-5225 GCA_041167025.1 Verrucomicrobiota bacterium | reverse complement strand
CAGAAACGAGGATGCTGAATTGATAGGGATCGATCGTTTCGATTTGTTCCATGAATTGCTCGAGAGTCGCGGCCGCTCGTTCCCGCGGTGATTGCACCGGGGCCTTCTTTTTGAGGCGGCGGCTAATCCACCAGAATAGGAATACGAGCAGAGTGAGAGCGAAAAAGCTCGCCACAAATACCATCCAAACCGAAGCCAGCGAATAGTCAACCGGCGGCGCAATATCGCGAGACTGAGCGAGAAAGGCTGGCATAAGGTAAGGCAAAGCGACTTCCTTTTAGCGAATCGCCAATCGGCGGGTGCGTTGTTTGAAAAAGGAGCGGAGGGCAGGCAGATAATCGTCCCCCGTACGCAAAGCGATTGCGTCAATATTACTTCGTCGCAAAATGCGCAACAGTTCCGCTTCCCGTTGCTCAGCGGCATCCGCCAGCCGTGTGCGCGTTCCACGATCCCCCGTATTGATTTCAATTTGCTCGCCTGTCTCGGCGTCCTCGAGCGTGAGAATCCCTATGTTCGGGAAAATTTTCTCGCGCTCATCCTGGATGTGAACAGCAATAAAGTCGTGCCGCCGGGCGGTGACAGCGAGGGCTTGTGAGAAGTCCGGGGCTTGGAAATCGGAAATAAAAAACACCACGGCGCGGCGCGTGACAATTTTGTTTAAATAATCCAGTGCCAGGGCCGGCTGGGTTCCGCGATGCTCCGGTTCGAAAAACAAAATTTCACGGATCAAACGCAACGTATGTGACCGGCCTTTTTTCGGAGGAATGAAAAGCTCGACCTGGTCGGTGAATAGGAGGAGTCCGACTTTGTCATTATTTCGGATCGCGCTGAAGGCGATCAGACACGCCACTTCAGCCGCGAGCTCGCGCTTCGATTGCGTCGTGCTTCCGAAGTTACCCGAAGCGCTGACATCCACGATCAGCATAACGGTTAGCTCTCGCTCTTCGGTGAACTTTTTGACGAAGGCGTTGCCCATGCGAGCGGTCACATTCCAGTCGATCGCACGAATCTCGTCGCCCGGCTGATATTCACGCACGTCTTCAAAGTTCATCCCGCGACCTTTGAAAACGCTATGGTAGTCGCCCGCGAATGCCGTCTCCACCAGACCGCGTGTTTTGATTTCGAGCGCGCGGATTTTTTTGAGGATCTCGGCTGGGCTTTTTGTCCCTTCGTCCATCAAAATTACGGAACCGGTAAGCCCGCGAAGATTTTCTCAATGATCGTCTCGCTTGTGACTGCTTCCGCTTCCGCCTCGTAGCTAACGATAATGCGGTGGCGCAGGACATCGGCTCCGATGCTCTTGACATCTTGTGGGGTGACATAGCCGCGACCCTGCAGGAATGCGTGCGCCCGGGCGCCAAGTGCCAAATAAATAGTGGCGCGAGGCGATGCTCCATAACGAATTAGTCCTTCCAGGCGCAAATTGTACGAGGCCGGATCGCGTGTCGCCCAAACCACATCAACGATATAGTCCTTTACCCGGTCATCTATATAGATGCTGTTTACGATCTCCCGCGCCGCGATGATTTTAGCCGGATCCACCACCGCCTGAACCCGCAGATCGGGGGCCGACGTCGCCATCAGGTCCAGGATGCGACGTTCTTCAGTCTTTTGCGGGTAACCGACATTCAGCTTGAGCATGAAACGATCGAGCTGCGCTTCAGGCAGCTGATACGTGCCCTCCTGTTCGAGCGGGTTTTGTGTCGCCAAGACAAGAAATGGATCTGCCAGCGGGTAAGTCTTTTCGCCGATTGTCACCTGCCGCTCCTGCATCGCTTCGAGCAACGCGCTCTGCACCTTCGCCGGCGCGCGATTGATCTCGTCGGCCAAAATCAGGTTGGAGAAAATCGGGCCGAGTTTTGTCGAAAATTCTCCAGTGCGCGGGTTGTAGATGAGCGTACCGAGCAGATCAGCGGGCAAAAGATCGGGCGTGAATTGGAGTCGTTGAAAACCGGTCTGAATGCAAGCGGCCATCGTTTTGACCGTCAAGGTTTTTGCCAGCCCCGGGACGCCTTCCAAGAGGATGTGGCCGTTCGCGAGGAGTCCGAGTAACAGTCTATCGACGAGGTATTTTTGGCCGATCACGACATGGCCGAGCTGTTCGCGCACTGCCGGGATCCATTGACCCGACTCTTGCACCTGCTGCGTGATTTCCTGCGTCGACTTCATAGGTCTGATTCAGACAGTTCGAAAAGCAGAATGTTCGATCAAAATAACGGCTGGTGCAATGCCTCCGGCCGGGTCTAAGGCGATCGCTACAACTCGGCCGTTTCGCTCCGTGAACGGCAGTTCAGGAAAATCGGGACACCTGCGTAGGGCTCTATCTCGCGGATCTGGCGTTCCAGGTATCTCCGATAGGTGTCGCTTAACAACCGAGGATCGTTGACGAACAGGACAAACTTTGCCGGTTCGATGCCTCGACCTTCATTCGCGTCACCTGCTTGAGTGGCGTAAAATAATTTTAGCCTGTGACCGGACACCATCGGCGGGGGATTAGCCGCGAAAGCTGCACGTAAATGACGGTTGAGCGCCCCGGTCCCGATCCTTGCACGCGCGTCGCGCTGAAGTTTTTTGATCAGGCGGAAAAGTTTTTCGACATGCTCGCCGGTTACAGCAGACGTGACCAAAACGGGCGCATAATCGAGAAAAAACAGTTGTTGCCGGGCCTCTTCCACGACTTGCTGGATCGCGTTTGAGACACCTCGTTTTGGTTTAACCAGATCGAATTTGTTGAGGATGACGATCGCGGCTTTGCCTGCCTCCTGAATCAATCCCGCAATCTTCTTGTCTTGCATCGTCACTCCGCTCGTCACATCAACCATTAAAATACAGAGTTTCGCACGGCGGATACTGCGCTCCGACCGCATCACGCTGAATACCTCAACCGAGCTCGAGTGACTGCCGCGTTTACGCATACCAGCCGTGTCGATAAAGACAAATTCATCGCCATTGCGCTGGTAAACAATATCGATCGCGTCCCGCGTTGTTCCCGGCAATTCGCTGACAATTGCCCGTTTCGTCTGCGTAATCGCGTTAATGAAAGAAGACTTGCCGACATTTGGCCGGCCGACGACCGCGACGGTCACCGGGCCGACCGCGGAAACTTCGCTGGGCTCCTCCTCGGTGGAGTTCGCCGGCAGAAGCGTTTCTATTTCTTCAAGAAGCTGGGACATGCCGCGACCGTGGGCCGCGCTGATCGATAAGCCCGATCCAAATCCGAGCGATGCGAAATCGGAGTCGAGATCTTCGTGTTTCGGATCGTCGATTTTATTGACGACGAGCAAAATAGGCTTGCGCGATTTGCGTAAGAGCCGGGCCAATTCCTGATCGATTGGTGAGAGGCCTTGTTGGGCGTCCACCATGAACAAGAGGATACTGCTTTCCCGAACAGCGTCTTCCACTGCATTTTTTACGTCCGCTATCAGCTCCGACTCGCCTCTGCCTCCAATCCCGCCGGTATCCCAAACGGTAAATGGCTGAGAGCCTCGCGAGCAAAGGCCGGCAACGCGATCGCGTGTCACTCCTGGTTGATTGTGCACGATCGCCATTTGTCGCCCGATCAGGCGATTAAAAAGAGCTGACTTGCCAACGTTAGGACGGCCCACGATGGCGACGCTCGGCGGTTGGGTTTTGCCGGTCACCCCCCAACCTAACGCAGTTTCAGCTGGTTTTCGCGTTCGCGTGCCCTTCCGCCTGGAGTTGGCGAAATCCATCCATCACGTAAATGACCCCGGAGATGAACGTAAACACTCCAGCTCCAGCCACTATATAAAGAAGGGGAATGATTCGTAGCTGCAACATGACCCAACCGATGGCCGCCATTTGCAGAACCGTTGCTATTTTCCCGGTCCAATGAGGTTTCACCCGAACCTTTCCGACCAATAACTGAAGAACGCCGGCGCCGACGAGGATGACGGCGTCGCGGGTGATGACAAGAACAGGGAACCACGCCGGGAACCTCCCGTATGTTGGATCGGACTCGCTCCAGTTGCTGATACTCAGCGTGATGATGCCACTGAGAAGAAGACCTTTATCTGCGATGGGATCGAGAATGACTCCGAGCGAACTCCGCTGATTGTAACGCCGGGCGACATATCCATCCAAGCCATCGCTAATCGCGGCGACTAGGAAGACGATAATAGCGGCAAAGCGTTGCCACTCGAGGGGCTCATTGCGCTGAACACTGGCGCCGTAGTAAATGGCTAACGTGACGAAGACCGGGATCATTAAGATCCGAACGAACGTAATTTTGTTCGCAGTGGTCATCGCACGCGCCTTGCGACGAAGTTGAAGTTTGGCGGCAAAGTTGCAAGGGAATTTGGAGGGGCCGGGGAGGACCAATGCGCGGGCGCGCTACCCAAGTCGGCAGCCGCAGCCACAACTGCAGGGGAAGCGGCCGTTAGGTTTCCAGGTTGTTGGAAGCAATCCCGGCCGTTTCAAGATGCCGGCCCTCACAGAATTCTTCGATCATTTTCTGGTTAAAGGCAGGAATGTCATCGGGCTTGCGGCTCGTTACCAAGCCGTTGTCTACGACCACTTCCTTGTCGACCCAATTTCCGCCCGCGTTTTTCACGTCGGTCTTGATCGCGGGCCAGGAAGTAAGGGTTCGCCCGCGGACGACCTCGGCATCGATCAACACCCACGGGGCATGACAGATCGCTGCGACCGGTTTGCCTTCTTTAAAAAAGTGCCGGGTGAAATCGAGCGCTTCGGGCGTGGAGCGGAGAGCGTCGGGGTTCATTAGTCCGCCTGGAATGAGCAAGGCATCGAATTCTTCCGGTCGCGCCGCGTCGAGTTCGATGTCGACATCGAATTTGTCGCCTTTGTCGGCGTGGTTCATGCCCTGGATCTGGCCGGATTTCAGAGAAACGATCTTTGTCTCTGCGCCGGCCTCTTGCAACGCCTGGCGAGGTTCGGTCATTTCCACTTGTTCAAATCCATCCGTGACCAGGATGGCGACTTTTTTGCCTTCGAGTTTCGCTGCCATAAATTTATGATGGATCAGGTTGCTTAAGATGGTTCGACGACTGTGTCTTATATGTTTACGTCCCGCCGACTTTCTTTGGATGTGTCGGAGTGATTCACTCAAAATGTGTTGGTGTGAACGAACGCGGCGTGCGTAAGGTTTGCCGGCGACCCGCCGATGTGGCGAAATGGCAGACGCAACGGACTTAAAATCCGTTGGGCTTAAACGGCCCGTGCCGGTTCGAGTCCGGCCATCGGCA
>JBEEGU010000128.1:0-5515 GCA_041167025.1 Verrucomicrobiota bacterium | reverse complement strand
TCAGCAGCCCCTTCAGACTTTTGCGCGTTCGCCTGGGCGGTGTCGAAATCTTGGGCGGCGGTGACACCTTTCTTACGTAGTTCTACCTGCCGTTTCAGTGTTGCCTGGTCCAATGCGGCTTGCGCTTTTGCCTGATCGACAGTGGCTTGGTACGGTCGCGGGTCGATCGTGAAAAGCAGGTCGCCTTTCTTCACATCGGAACCGTCCTGAAAATTGCGCGAGATGATTTGTCCGCTGACTTGGGCCTGGACCTGCACCGTCTCATAGGCCGCGCAGGTTCCGATTTCATTGAGATAAACTGGAACATCTTTTTGCACAACCTTCGCGACCGCGACTGGCCGTGGAGGCGGTGGAGGCGGCGTTTTTTGGCGGCTATTACAGGCGCGAAGAACAAGCAGGCAAAGTCCGAGGCCGACGATGCCGCCAATAAAATAGAGGCGCTTCTTCCCCCCAACGCGCTGTTCGAGATCACCCACCGGATCGCGCGCCGCAACATTTGTTCGTTCGAGAGACCTGGACATATCAGCGGGTGTCATTTCCCTTTCGGGCCATGCGGCCGTTGCGAACGCCCTCCTCCGCCTTGTTGCGAACTTTCTTTAAGACGCGAATGCAGATTTTGAGATCGTTCGCAGAGATTCCGTGAATTAATTCATGTCGCAGCTCTGACGCCGCCGTGTTGATTTCGTCGATAACATGAGCCGCGCGCCGTCCGAGATGGACAGTCTTGCAACGACGATCGTGCAGGGCCTCGCGGCGGACGACCCACCCGCTCTTCTCCAGCCGATGGAGTAAATTCACCAGAGTCGGTTCTTCGATACCGAGTCGCGCGGCAATCTCGGCCTGGGTGAGGCTCGCTTCCGCCCGCGAGAGATGCAGGAGCGTCCGCCATTTTGCCTGACTCAGACCCATTGGTTTCAACCGTTGATCGAGTTTCAATCGCCAGGCGTGGGCTGTCTGGTGAAGCAGCGGCGCAAATATCTCGGAATCAGCCGGTGCCATAAGGAATAGTTAGCATGCTAACTAATTCGCGTTTGTCAATCGACCCGGGACCGCAGCTCTACTCTATCAGAAAAAGAATCACTGTCTCTTTGCGGTAGTCCGTCACCCGCAGGTTCGGATGGGCGTGCCGTGGAGACCATCGCTCGCTCGTGACCGCACGCTCTTCTCGATCGGGACGAACCAGGAAGTATCGTGCCTGCACAGGAATGTCCTCCAGGCTGTCGAGGTATACCAAATGCGCGCGAGTGTAAAAAAAGAAGGGCTGATAGTTCGGATCAACTGCATAAATCGTCTCGGATGGCGGAACGACGGCGTTGATCTTCGCAGCCACCGGTCTCACTTTTTCACGATGCCGAGCGGCGACGGCCGCGATCGGATAGAAGGCGAGGCCTCCCAGGACAATAATTCCTGCGACAACTGCGCCTATTCGCGACCAAACTGAATCGGACGGCGCCAGGCATTTCGGTCGGGCGAAGGCATCTTCCGCGAAGGCCATCGCCATCAACCAGCTAAACGGGATGACTACAGGGAGCAGATACCGAGGCGCAGTTGCGGGCATTACTCCAACGACAATCAGCGGCAATGCAGCGCTCCACACAAGGGCCGTCGCGATTTGACGCTGTTTTTGATTTGGCAGCTTCCGGATACGTAATGCCGGCAAAAAGATTACCCACGGCAGGAATTGGCCGAGCGTTCGCGCGATCGTTAGGGGCAAGACTTGAATCGAATATGACCGCGTGCTAACGCGACCGGTAAATTGGCTCGACCATTTGTTGAGGGCCCGCGATTGCCCGCTCAGCTGGGCGAACGGGATGGCCCACGCTGCAAAAATCGCGAGCATGAGCGAAACGCCGATCAGGTGAGCGGGATGAAAGAAATCTCTCCATCGCTTAGTTTGCCAGAGCACAGCGAGAACGAGCGCGTAGAAAAAAAAGAGTAGAATTGGACCTTTGGCGAGCCAACCCAATCCGAGAAAGATCCAGGGAACGATCCACGTCAGCCATGGGGTGCGCCTTTGCTGCCACCAACTCAACCAACAAATCATCGCGAGAGCGCAAAGCGATACATACAAGGCCTCTATCTCGATCAGGCGGCCTTTCTCGATCACCCCAAAAGTAGTGAGCCATACCAGCGCGGCAATGATCGATCCGCGCCGACCAAGGCTCGCTGCCGCGACGAATACAAAGGCCATCGCAACGGCAAGAATGCAGAGCACGGAAGGCGCGCGAGCGGTCCATTCATTGCGTTTCCCAAAGACCTTGAACGACGCAGCGACAACCCAATTAACCAGCGGAGGCTTACTGAAATAGGTTTCGCCGCCGACCCGCGGCACAACATAATCGCCCTGGTCGAGCATAGCCATGGCTGGGAGAATGCGCCGGCCTTCCTCGCCCTTTATTTCAAAGGAACCTAACGCCGGCAGATAGATCGCGGCCCAGGCGGCAAGGACTACCAGCCACGAAGGCAAGCGTGACATGCGCTGAGTGTGTCGAAGCGAGTCTCGCTTGCAACCTAATCTATATGGAACGGTTTCCTTCAGCGCCCTGTCTCTGTAGACGTCGCCCTTTGGGTAGGGCCGCGCGGGTGCCACACTCGCCACATCACGCCGCGCTTCGCAGAGCGAAGGGTCTCCAGAATCAGGTAACGGCCGCTCACCGAACGGCTATCTACCAATTGTTGCGTTAAGCGCGCTCTGGCTTGTAGACGTCGGCCTCTGGGTGACGCGGCACGCGTGCGAATCTTGCCACATCACGCCGCGCTTCGCAGAGCGAAGCGTCTACAGAACCAGGTAGCGGCCGTTCACCGAACGGCCATCCCCTGTGCCGCATGAGCAATGGGACAGCGATTGAGGTCCAGCCTTCTCCGAGGCTACGGCGCGGCAAGCAATCGTTGCTGCTTTTAATGACGACATTGTCGTCGCGGCGTTTACCGAAGCGCTATCGTGAGACCGCCCTCTCCGGTAACTCTCGGCAATCGATCAGTTTACCTCCCTGCCCTTGACGGAGGGCCTTTGAAAAATTATGGTAAGCATCTAGTCCGCGCCGAGGGGAGTGGGAATTGACGTCCCACTCTTTTTCGTCTGCGGGCTAGACGTTTTTATGAACGCCGAATTTATTGCCATGCTCGATTACCTGGAGCGGGAACGCGGAATCAAACGCGAGATCCTGCTCGAGGCGGTTTCGAACGCGCTTCTTTCTGCGTCAAAGAAGAGCGTAGGCGCGGCGCGCGATCTTCATATCGACATCGATCCGCGAACCGGTGATATCCGCGCTCTGGCAAATTTGGTCGTGGTCGACCATGTCGGCAATCCGCAGGATGAGATCACGTTGGTTAAAGCGCAGAAACTCAAACCGGATGCAAAGGTAGGCGACACGGTTGAGGTGGAAGTTACCCCGCGAAATTTTGGACGAATCGCTGCGCAGACCGCGAAGCAGGCCATGATGCAGCGCATCCGGCAGGTCGAGAAGGAAATGATTTACGAGGAATTCAAGGACCGGGCCGGGGAAATCGTCAGCGGCACCGTCCGTCGATTCGATCGGTCCGACGTCATTCTCGATCTCGGGAAATTCGAAGCGATCATGCCCCAGCGCGAACGCGTGGTGGTGGAAGACTACAATGTAGGCGACCGCCTGCGCGCATATGTCGTCGCGGTCGACAACGGCATTCGCGGGCCTGAGATCATCGTTTCGCGCAGTCACCCGAATTTTGTCCGGCGCCTTTTTGAATTGGAAGTAAGCGAAATCGCCGATGGCACGGTTGAAATTCGCGGTATCGCGCGTGAAGCGGGTTATCGGACGAAGATCGCGGTTTGGAGCGCAAACGACAAGGTCGATCCGGTCGGTGCCTGCGTCGGGATGCGCGGTTCGCGCGTGAAAAATATCGTGCGCGAGTTAAACAACGAGAAGGTCGATATCATTCGCTGGAGCTCTGATCCCAAGGACTTCGTCCTGGAAGCGCTCAAACCGGCGAAAGTGAAGAACCTTGTTTTTGATACGGAAAAGAAAAGTGTTCAGATTTCGGTGGATGAAGATCAACTTTCCCTGGCCATTGGGAAAAAAGGCCAGAACGCGCGTTTGACCTCACGCCTAACGGGGTGGGAAATCAATATCGACAAGGACACCTCAGCCACGACTGCGGTCGAACAGAAGGTGGTGCAAGCGGCGCAAACGCTCGCCGGTGCTCTCCCGATTACTCAGGAGCAGGCAGTGGCGCTAGTCAAATCAGGCTTTACCAATTTGGAAGGATTGCGCGACGCCGACGTGCAGGACTTTGTGGACATTCTCACCGTCGATGAAACGAAGGCGCGTGAGATTCATGAGGCGGTACATCGGCAAGAAGTCGCACAATAACATGGCTTCGCTTTAACATGCTCAAGCCATGAGCACATTTTTAAGGAACAAACATGCCAACGAAGACAAAGACTCCGGCACGAAAAGGTGCGGGTGCGCACAAGCCGGGCAAGGCAGATCCTCATAAATCGAGTCCGGCACTAAAAACGAAATCAGCCAAGGCCGACAAGACAGTTCCGGCGAAGAAAACTTTCACGGCGGCAAAGGCCAAATCGGATGAAGCGCCGAAGGCCAGTTCGATTGCCAAACCGGTCAAAACCGAAACGCCCGCGCCCGCGCGGACTGCCCCGCGTTCGTCCACGACAGAAACGGTCTCGTTAATCGATGGGCACAAACCGAAACCGAAATCGGATGGTACGACGAAGACGAAAAGCAGCTTTCTGCCTCCAATCTCGAAGATCAGAGCTAACTTAGAGAGTCCTCCAGCCGCCAAAGTAGAATTACCGCCACCGTCGGCGCCTGAACCGGTGGTTGAACCTGCTCCCGTTGACACGGCTCCTCCTGCCGCTGAGGCCGAGGCCGAAGCCGAGCCGCAGAACGTGATTCACATCAAGCCGCCAATCATCGTCCGACAATTGGCCATGGAATTGTCTTTAAAGCCTCACCAGATCATCGCTGAGCTGATGAATTTCAATATTTTCGCCAATATCAATCAGACGATTGAGCCGGACATCGCGTCGAAGATTGCGGAGAGCCACGGGTTCATTCTGGAAAAGGAGCGACGCGAAAAAGGCGGAGGCGTGCACAAAGTTGAGCAGGTCGTCGTCGCTCCGCCGCCTCCGGTCATCGCCAAGGAAGAGGAACTGAAGGCACGTGGACCGATCATCACTTTCATGGGCCACGTTGACCACGGAAAGACGTCGTTGATGGATGCGATTCGTAAGACACGCGTCGCGGCGGGCGAGGCCGGCGGAATTACGCAACATATCGGGGCCTACAGCCTCGATCACAAAGGAACAAAGATTACATTCCTCGACACACCGGGTCACGCCGCGTTCACAGCAATGCGCGCACGGGGCGCCAATGTGACCGACATCGTTGTCCTGGTGGTGGCGGCGGATGACGGCCTGATGCCGCAAACGATCGAGGCGATCAACCACGCCAAGGCGGCACCGCATGTGAAAATCATGGTCGCGATCAACAAAATAGATCTGGTTTCGGCCAAT
>JBEEGU010000127.1:0-4101 GCA_041167025.1 Verrucomicrobiota bacterium | reverse complement strand
CCAAGTTTCTGAATTGAGCGTTGAGCGTTGAGCGTTGAACTCCTCTCATCACTTGTCACTTTTCACTCGTCCTTTTTGTAAATCAGGGCCCATTGTCGCTAT
The DNA here is from genome assembly GCA_041167025.1 of Verrucomicrobiota bacterium. Taxonomy (GTDB): domain Bacteria; phylum Verrucomicrobiota; class Verrucomicrobiia; order Chthoniobacterales; family UBA10450; genus DATFCK01. Next base: position 3,999 of record JBEEGU010000127.1, on the reverse strand, counting down.
CTTTGGCGGCCAATTCCGGAATCTTCTTCCGACGGCGCAACCGCAGCCAATTGTTCCATGTCTTGCGCATACTGTCGCGCGGTGTCAGGTATTTCTGGTTCAAATCGTTACTCTTTAGGATCTGAGCGAGGATTCCTTTCACTGATAGATCATCCGTATTTAAGATTGTGTAAGCAGTGCCGACCGCAGCGGCATGATGCGCGTCGCTCGCTGCCGTCATCGGCAATCCCCGCAGCTGCGCATACCTGAACGCGTATTTATTATAACGACGCAGAGTCGTCGCCGCATTGAACACCTCCACGGCGTCGATCGGAAGCGTTTCCAGAGTTGAGAATCGGATGCCTGCTCGAAACAAATCGTAGGGATGCGGCGGGATGGCGAGCCCACCGTGTTCATGAATCAATTCGCAGATATCGTGAGCTGGGCGCCCCTTCAATTTGGCCGGGTCAGGCAATGTCGTCCCGATGCAGAGTAGATGACCGTCCGCGGTGGTGACTTCCACTCCGGGAATGATGAGGAAGTTGTCGATTGGCTTCCCGTCTGCGCGCATCAGTCCTTTCTCCAGGAGATAGGTCACTGCTTCGCAAGTGTTGTGATCGGTAATGGCGAAACCGTGCAGACCTTTTGCCCTGGCAGCGGAGATGACTTCTTCGGGACTGGAGACGCCATCCCCCGAAAAGAAGGAATGGGTATGCAGGTCGATATTGAACGGCATCGCGGAAAGGCTAGTTTGCTAGACGCGAAATGGAAAGTGTTGGTTTCAAAGAGTGGGCCGTGGTTTGTGAAGCGCTCGGGCAGGGCCGGCAAAGCATCATCGTGCGAAAGGGCGGTATCGCTGAAGGCCATGCTGGTTTTGCCTTTAACCATGGCGAGTTTTTTCTGTTTCCGACCTGGTTCCACGAGCAACCGCAGAAGGTTCGCAATGTGGGGATCGAACTGCCGCAACCAACGGCCGGCAAAATTCAGATCGAGTTTTTCGCTAAATTGGACCTTTCTCGCTCGGTCACCTCCTGGGAAATCGCGCGATCGCTCGAGCCGCTCCACATTTTGCAACCGGAAGTCGTGCGCGAGCGGTTCGAATATGATGACGCGCCTGGCGTTCACATCGGCTTCGTTCGCGTCTTTCGCCTGATTCCAACGTGGACATTCGCTGATGCCAAAAAGTATGGCGGATGCCGGTCGTGGGTGCCGTTGCCGAATCCGCCCACGGATCTGCGATTCGAACCTGTCTTAAGCGACGACGAGCATAATCAACGCAAAAGTGAATTTTTGGAATTTGTGCATGAAAAACAGATTCAGAGGTAGCGGCGGTTCACCGAACCGCCATGGCGATTGAGGTCAATCCGCCTGCCATAAAAGCCTGATGGCGTTGAGGCAACGTCAAACAACTAGGTCACATTTTTGGATGCACTAACGGGAGCGTAATCGCCTCTACCTGCCCTTGCCAAGTTAAACCAATTCTTCCTCGAACACGTCCGGTCCGGGCGTTGTCTCCGACACCTCTTCCGTTAGCCGATTGAATTGTAGATCGTAGAGTCGCCGGTAATATCCGGATTTTTCCAACAGCTCGGCGTGCGTGCCAATTTCAATAATTCGGCCCTGATCCATCACGACAATTTGGTCAGCTGACAAGATCGTAGAAAGCCGATGCGCAATCGCGATGACGGTGCGTCCGGCAGAGAGCCGTTCCAGCGCGATCTGGATTTGTTTTTCCGACTCGGAATCAAGCGCTGAAGTCGCTTCGTCCAAAAGCAGGATCGGCGCATTCTTTAATAGCGCGCGCGCGATGGCGACCCGTTGCTGCTGACCGCCGGAAAGGAGGCAACCCTTGTCGCCAATGACGGTGTCGTATCCGTCCGGCTGCGCCATGATAAAATCGTGAGCAAAAGCAGTTTGAGCGGCTGCGTATATTTCTTCGCGCGAAGCACCTAGCCGACCGAACTGAATGTTCTTAAGAATCGTGTCGTGAAAAAGAAATGTTTCCTGTGTAACGAGCCCGATTTGTTCGCGCAGCGACTTTTGGGTCAAGGTTCTGAGATCGTGACCGTCGACCCGGACGACTCCCGCAGTCGGATCGTAGAGTCGGAGGAGAAGCGACAAAATCGTCGATTTGCCGGCGCCGCTGGCGCCAACCAAAGCGTACGTCTTCCCCGGTTCGATGTGCAGATTGAAATCCCGAAGCGCATCGGTCGTGGCGGTCGGATATCGGAAAGTGACACGATCGAGTTCGATCCGACCCTGAGACGAAGGCAAATCGATTGCGTCCGGGCTGTCCTGGACGGTGGGCGAGGAATCGAGCAGGGCAAAAATTTTCGTTGTAGCCCCGATCCAGCGCTGGATAACGATGTGAAGCTTGGTCAACGTTTTCACCGGCTCGTACAAAATGAAAATACCGGCGAGCAAACCCAGAAATTTACCGGCGGGAAGATTCGCGATGTAAACGTAGGCAAAGGCGAGGCCGACTCCGATTGAGGCGATGATCTCGACAAGTGGCCCCGTGGCCTCCGTCGACTTCACCATTTTCATCTGATTCGAAAACTGCTGCTGAGTGGCCCGGCGAAAGAACTTTTCCTGATGCTCTTCCCGTCCGAACGATTTAATGACTCGGATGCCGGCGAAACTTTCCTGCATTGTGACGGTCATTTGGACCATGCCCTTTTGATCGTGTTCCACGGCGAGACGAGCCCGACGCGCAAAGAGTCGGATCGGGATGAGGCAGGTGGGAAAGAGAACCAAGGTTACCAGTGTAAACCGCCAGTCCATGTACAGGAGCACGCCGATCGCGCCGATAATGGTGATGGGTTGCTTGAACACGTCGCTGCTCACAGTGCTCAGCGCCATTTGCATGCTGCGAGTGTCGTTCGCGATTCTCGACATTAGAAAGCCGGCCCGGGTCTTGTTAAAGAAGTCCATCGAATGCCGGATCATCTTGCCAAAAAGCTCATTTCGAATGTCGAGCACGACCCGGTTGCTGACCCAGTTCATGAAATAAGTGTTGCCGTAGGAGAGCAGGCCCCGCGCGGTCATAACCAAAGGAATGACGAGACAGACCCACGCGATCGAATTCAGCTGCGGACCAGTCGCCAACATTTCGCGATGAGTCACGAGTGCTCTCGGATTCGGGATCGGGCTATGAAAAATGAAGCTTGAAACTTGCGCGATGACGACCGGCAAAAGGGAAGTTAGTCCGCCGAAGGCGAGCCCGAAAAGAAGGCCGAGAACGAAGCGCCACTTGTACGGCTTGACGTAACGATAGACCCGCCGGTACGGGCCTGCAGCGGCACGAAAAGTTTCAAAAAATGACAGCTTGGGCCGTTTCCGGCCTTCAACCTCGCTCATAAGGGTTGCGCTGTCGGAGCCGACAGCAGCGAATCCATAGCATTGATCACAGCTTGCGTCGAGATCAGCTTCATCGGCAGGGCGTGTTGTTTAGGAACAAACTCGCGCACGGACAAGGCTGAATCGCCCTGGAGAATTACGGCCGGACTCTGGCGCGGGTACCAATGAAACGGGTTGGTTGGACCAAAAAGGACAACCTGCGGAGTGCGCGTGGCGGCAGCAAGATGCATCGGGGCAGAATCCACGGTGACAAGGAGCCGGGCCTGGCCGATCAGCGCCGCGAGAGTAAGCAAATCCATTTTTCCCGATAAATCGACTACCGGCGCGGCCGACTCGCTGGTTGGACGGGGAAGCTGGGATTCAATTTCAGCAAGATGCGTTTTCTCCTGCGGCGAATCGCCGCCGGTCAGCACTGCAGTCAGATTCCAGCGCGCCGTCGCGCTGATCACTTCAGCCCAGCGGTCGGGTTGCCAAAATTTTTCTATTCGGGCGGACCCGGGATGAAAGATCACGAAATCTCCCTGCAAGTGCGCGCGGCGAAGTTCGTGCGCTCGTTCCTGAGCAGTCGGAGGCACGCTCAACGCGACCGGCGGCGATAGATCTCGAATACCCACCGGCTCGAGCCGCGCGAGATTGTAATCGATCATGGGCATATCGCGC
>JBEEGU010000126.1:0-3196 GCA_041167025.1 Verrucomicrobiota bacterium | reverse complement strand
CGACCTGCACCCACCAGAGCCTCAGCCCGATGGCACCCATTCCCAGGAGCATTAGCAACCCAAGGAATTGAATTCTCAAACGAGGATTAAGCCGGCGGCGGTTCATTGGTAATTAAAGCGATTTTGTTCAGGCAAATAAGGATACCCGGTGGCTCGAGCCAGCCAATGTAACATCCAAAAGACCAACGGCGAAATCATCATCGCAATCAGCCCGGGCCCGCCAATTTGCCACCAAACTTCCGGTGAAAAGAAAACGGAACCGCGCCGGAAGGTGATCATTAGGTATTGCGCCAAAACAATCGCCGAGGTGCAGATTCCGCTCAGAACCCAGTGTACCTCCCAGCGTCCACGGACGAACAATGGCCTCAGGCCATGCATAATCCCGGCCAACACCGCATAAATGAGTATCGAAGAACCGAAAGAAATTTCAACCCGCGGCCCAATGATCTGAACAGTGAGGGCATCGAGTAGCAAGCCGGCGTAGAAAGCAAGCGCGAGCATGAGAGGAAATGGCAGGACGACCGCGCCGTAAAACACAATGACGGGGACGATGTAGACGTGCGCGGAGTACATCCAGGACAACGTCGGAATAAAGAACTCCGTGATCTGCGCGATCGAAACGAGCACCAATAGAATAAAAAAGAAAATCATTTTCGCCCCGTCACCACGAACACATCCTCCAGCCGCGTCATGTCAACCGCCGGAGTCAGCTGAGCCTGGCCATCCAGTTCGCGCACACGAAAAGTCTTAACCGCGCCAATCGGAATGCCGGAGGGAAAAACTCCGCCCACACCGGAGGTGAACGCTTTTTGGCCCGGCTTGAGATCAGCTTGCTTGGAGAGAAAATTCAAATTCAAAAGCGGAGTGAGACCCCCGGTGACGCGCTCGCCGGAAACGATCCCCTGCTCGCGACTGCCTTCCACCGATGATGCCACCTTGCAATTTTCATCCGAGATCAGAAGGACGACAGAGATGCTGTTGCTCACGGTAGTCGTCTTTCCGACCAGCCCTTCGTCTGTCACGACTGGCATGTCTCCTTCAATGCCATTTTCTTTCCCGCGGTTGATCGTTACCGTGCGCCACCAGGTTGAAGAGTCGCGCGCGACTACTTCCGCCGGAACCAGTTTAAAAACGGATCGTTCGCGGTAATTCAATGCCTGGCGCAAGCGGTTGACCTCGTGTTCCACATCGCGCAGCGCCTGATTGGTCGCTTTCAACTGTCGATTTTCCACCCGCAACGATCCGTTATCTTTTTCCAAATCTTCGAGCGATCGCAACTTGCCGCTAACCGACGTGATCTGCTTCTGCAACCCAGAGCCGCTGCTGAGCAAAGGCGCGATCAGCTGATACACCCTCGCTTGAATTTTTCGCGTGGTGTCCGGTCCTAGACTCAGGAAATAGCCGAGAATAGCGCCGAAAATCAGCAGCGCGATGATGTTTGTGCGGCTCATTCCGATGTCGGAACGCGAATGACCGATCCCGGATTAAATCCGCCCCGACTCGTTGCTTTCAATCCGCAATCGAAAATCAACGCTAGTCCGGCTCGGACGAATCCGTTATCGCTAACGCCACTGGCGATCTGCCGAGGCCACCTGACGCAAAAACTTAAGTTCATTGAGGCATTTGCCCGTTCCTTCCGCCACTGCACTGAGTGGATCTTCCGCAACATGGACAGGCAAACCAGTCTCTTCGCTCAAGAGCTTATCGAAGCCACGCAGCAGCGCGCCGCCGCCGGCCAGGACTAAACCGCGATCGACCAGGTCAGCCGAAAGCTCCGGCGGACAACGTTCCAGCGTGATGCGGACAGAATCGACAATCGTCGAGATGGGTTCGAGCAAAGCTTCGCGGACTTCCTGAGAAGTGATCATCAGGGTTTTCGGCAGACCAGCCACCAAGTCGCGGCCTTTCACTTCCACACTCGTCTCCTTCTCGCTCGGGTAGGCCGAGCCAATCTTGATTTTGATTTCCTCTGCTGTGCGTTCCCCCACCATCAGGTTATAGGCGCGCTTCATGTATTGCACGATGGCCTCGTCGAGTTCGTCTCCGGCAACGCGGACGCTGCGACTGAAAACAATTCCGGAAAGAGAGATCAATGCTACTTCCGTGGTCCCGCCGCCGATATCGATGATCATGTTACCGGCCGGATCCTGCACCGGAAGACCCACTCCGATCGCGGCAGCCATAGGTTCTTCAATCAAATAAACTTCACGAGCGCCTGCGTGAGTGGCCGACTCGCGCACCGCTCGTTTTTCTACCTCGGTAATCCCGGATGGAACAGCAATGACGACGCGAGGACGCGCCCGCACCCGGCGATTGTGCACCTTGGTAATGAAATGGCGCAGCATCGCTTCGGTCACTTCAAAGTCTGCAATGACCCCGTCTTTCAAGGGTCGAACGGCCACGATGTTCGACGGTGTGCGGCCGAGCATGCGTTTCGCCTCATCGCCAACCGCCAGCACCTTGTTCGTGCCCGCCTGGACCGCAACAACGGACGGCTCCCTCAAAACGATGCCCTGGTCTTTGACGTAAACCAGCGTGTTGGCTGTGCCCAGATCGATTCCGATGTCGCTGGAAAGCCAGCCGAAAAGTCCGTTAAACATGAAAATTTAAGTTATTTGCGCTCCAGTCCGTCGGACGCACATCCCCAGCTTCGACCCATAGCAGTAATCGTGCACTGATCCGCGATTCGGCGGCTGAAACGCGGGTAACATGAAACGCCCCTACCTATCGTCAAGCTCTTAATATATATAGCTGCGCCGAAGACGTCGAAAATCATGGCCTGTTACCGATCTCCCCATGGTCGAAAATACTCTGAAATTCGACGTTGGACGTTGGGCGTTGAACCCATTCGACTTGCGCTCAGGGCAAGCTGTTGGACGTTTGCTTTGATGTCCGGAATTATCATTGCTCCATCCATCCTGGCTGCCGACTTTTCCAAACTTGCTCAGGAAATCCGAGATGTAGCCGATGCCGGCGCGGATAGGATTCATTGCGATATCATGGATGGCCATTTTGTGGACAACATCTCTTTCGGTCCGGCCATTGTCGGCTTTGTCCGCAAGGAAACAAACCTTCCCCTCGAAGCGCATTTGATGATTGAACATGCCGATCATTATGTGCCGCGGTTCGTGGAAGCGGGCGTTAGTTGTATCACCGTTCACATTGAACCGGAGGCAAAACATGACGTCGCAAAAAC
>JBEEGU010000125.1:0-4065 GCA_041167025.1 Verrucomicrobiota bacterium | reverse complement strand
GATTGGGACAGTTATGATTGGCGCGAGACATTTCGTGGCTACATGGACGCTTGCCGGACATCGCGTTCATGGGCAACCAACCATCTCATGGGACACGGTTGGTGGTGCTGGATCATTCCGTTGCGGGGAGGCGATGTCAGCGCAGGAATTGTTTACGACAGTCGGATTTTCAAATTGCCCGAGGGCCCCAGCATTGCGGAGCGCTTGCATACGCACATTCTCGGTCATCCCGTTGGCCGTGCAATTTTCGCAGACGCGCGCGTCATCGATGGCGACGTGCACGCGTTTTCGGCGCTGCCGTATTACAGCGAAAAGGTCTGCGACACCGGTTGGGCTTGCGTCGGGGACGCCGCCGGTTTCATCGATCCGCTATATAGTCCGGGTCTCGATTTTTGCTCCTACACCAGTTATTATGTCGGGGATTTGATCGCCCGAAATTTGGCGGGCGAAAATGTGTCTGAGCGCATTCGGGATTATAATGACCAGTATCCCACGATGTATCGCTCCTGGTTCGAAGCACTCTACCGGGACAAATATTATTACATGGGCGATGCCGATCTCATGTCAGCCGGGCTACTCCTGGACGTCGCCTCTTATTACATCGGTCTCGTCATTCCGGCTTACAAGAATCCGGAAAAAGCTTTTGGCGAATTGCCCTTTCGCGGCAAGCCCGGTCGGATCGCCGCGATGATGATGAAGTTTTACAACCAACGTCTGGTCGCGCTTGGGAAGCGTCGATACGCGACGGGCTACTTGGGGAAGAGCAACAGCGGGTGGCGCGAATTGTACGACGGCTTTGTTCCCGACCGGCGGGTGGCGAAATTGTTGCGCAAAGGACTTTTTCGCTGGTGGAAAGCCGAGCTGGTCAACCTCGTGCTATTATTCCGATCATCGACCGGCTTACCGGCAGCCCGTCCTTCCACGGCCGCAGCGGCCGAAGCCTGAGCATTGAATACCGCTCTCGTGAGCGAACCTCGGCGGTGGTGGCACGATTTCGCCGTTCAAGGAATCGTCTGGAGGCGATTTGTCGACCGGGTTGTTCTCAATATGCCCGCCTATTTTCATCGGCCGCTGAATTGGATTTCCACTTTCGTTTTCTTCTTTGTGGCGACCCCGGCGCGGCAAGCGGTCGTTCGTCATTTAAGCATTGTGCTTCCGCGTTCATGGTCGCTGGCGAATTATCTCCGTGTCTTTCGCGTTTTCTCGAATTTCGGATGGGTGCTGACAGATGCAGCGGTCTATCGACTGCTCGATGCGCCGTTCAGTTACGAACTGGACGGTGAAAATTTCCTGCAGCAACTTGCCACCTCGACCGGCGCCATCGTTTTGACCGCCCACATGGGCAACTACGATCTCGGCGCGGCGCTGTTCGCGGGAAAATTCAAACGCCAACTTTGCATGGTCCGCGCGCCTGAACCCGATGCGGTAACGGCGGAACATGTCGATTTGTCTTTGCAGCAATCGAGCGCGGGAGCGGTTAGGATCGGTTACAGCAGTGATGGAACGGCGCTCGCATTCGACCTGCTCAACGCATTGCGCAATGGCGAGATCATTTCGATCCAAGGCGACCGGGTGGTGGGTGAAGTGGGGCGAGCGGCGGTGACTCTGTTCGGCCAAACCGTTTGTCTGCCCACTGGCCCTTTCGTGCTCGCCCTTGCGTCCGAAGCACCGATTTTTCCGCTTTTTATTGTGCGAGCAGGATCGCGAAAATATCGGATCATCGCTCGTGAGCCAATTGTGTGTTCGCGGGGAATGGGATCGCGCGAGGAAGAAATCGCCAGGGCGATGCAGCAGTGGGCACAAGTTCTGGAAGAACATGTGCGGCGTTATTGGTCGCAGTGGTTCGCGTTCACCCCGGTTTTCGGCGAGCCGTCGTAGGCGTTTTCTCCTCGGTTGCCGTTCCTCTGCGATGCATGCAGAGGAATTGATCGACCGGCCTAAGCCGGATTGAGCATTGCCATATACCAGCGAAGCAAAGCCTCGCCGAAAAACAGCCAAGTCAGCGCGCCGAACGCGAGATACGGTCCAAAGGGCAGTTTCGTTGACCAAACACGCTTCCCGACCAGCAGGGTGACTAATCCCACCAGCGAACCGAGAAGCGATCCGGCAAAAATACTAAATAACACTGCACGCCAGCCGAGAAACGCTCCGATCGCAGCGAGGAATTTCAAATCGCCGCGCCCCATCGCTTCGCGAGGAATCTGGAGTTCTCGGACGAGGCCGGATATGGAGTTGACCTCATCAAGAATGAATTGTTCGCCCTCGACCACCACGCGATTGTAGTAAAACTCGAGGGTGACGCTTCCATAAGCTCGATTGTCGATCTGCGCTTGATCGCAAAAAAGCAGCAATCGATCCGATTCACGCGCGAAGTACTCGCTCCACGCACTGTTTTCTTCTCCGACTGAAAAATCAGCATCTTCGCCGCGCCGTTTCCAGGTGAAGGGGGTCGGCGCGTCAAAACGAATTCGTTTTCGGCCAAATGCCATCTTACCGGCTTCCATGACAATCAGAAGGGTGCCGTATCCCAAAGCGGCGGCGAGAGAAGAGCGGACCAACGCGGCGAGACGTGAATCGGCCTGCATTAACGCCGGCACCGCGACGCTCGCCACGATCCCGGCGATGGTGCCGCCAATCGTTACCTCGTCCGGAATAATGAAATGCTCGAAATCAACGAATGTGGCGACGGTAACGAGCGAAACAAAGACCCAGTAAGCGAGCGCCATCGGCCATGGAAAGCTGCGCCACACCGCCAGGAAGAGAAGGCCCGTTAGTAATTCCACTCCAAAATAACGAAACGTTATCTTGGCGCCGCAATGCGCGCATCGGCCCCGCAAAAAAAGCCAACTCAGCAACGGAATATTTTGATACCAGGCAATCGGCTTTTTGCAGGAGGGGCAAAAGGAGCGACGGGGTCGATTAACGGAAAGATCCCGCGGCAACCGGTAAATGCACACATTCAAGAACGAACCGACCGTAGCGCCGAGAAGGAACGCGAACGTGCCAAAAAGAATCCGGTAGCTCGATTCGTCCACGCGATCAGTTCAGCCTCGGGATTGCCGCCGCTCCATCATCCAGGCAATCCAGATACAGCTTTCATACAGAAGACACATCGGCAGTCCCATTGCGACCAGTGTCAGGATATCCGGAGTAGGCGTGATAATGGTTGCCAGCACAAAGATTAGGACAACGGCGTATGGCCGTGTGCGCGACATGAACCTGTAAGTCACCATGCCGAATCGGACCAATGCCAGGACGACTACCGGAAGTTCAAAAGAAAGGCCGAAGCCAATGGTAAATCGTGTCACAAACGAATAATATTGCTGCACCGTCCAGGCCGGCTCCCACCCGAGCGATTGGGTGTCGCGAAAGAAAAACAAAATGGTCTTCGGCAGCAGCCAAAGATAACAGACCACGACGCCGAGAAGAAATAAGCCGAAACTGACGAAAATGGCGGGCAAAAGGAATCGCTTCTCGACTGCGGTCAGCGCTGGCAAAATGAATTCCGCGAGGAAATAGAGCAGGATTGGAAACGAGAGGACGATTCCGGCATAAAAGGCAATGTGAAATGAAATCGTGAAGGAATCCGTTATGCCGAGCGCGCGCAAAGTCCGCGCTTCGGGATCCACAGCGTGCAACGGGGCCTGGAGCACACGGACGAGCATTCCGCGAAAGGCGAAGCAGACGATCATCGCAATGACGAGGGTGATGGCGATTTTGACAATCGTCCAACGCAGGTCTTCCAGGTGCTCCAGAAACGGCTTCGACGTTTCCTGCTCGGGGAGCTCTCTAAATTTGAAAATGTCCTGCAGCGCCATCGGATCGTAAGTTATTCGGTCGACGCTAGGGAAAGAAAGCCGCGTGCCGACAATCGCGCGATGATGCTCAGCGTATTCGCATCACGGATTTCATTTTCGGCAATCATCCCCCGCAACTCCGGTACACTGAACGCGCGACATTCTAGAATCGATTCATCTTCATCCGTCACGATGTCACCCCGGCAGAGCTCGACCGGTCGGGCCAGGAAAAAATAACCATGCTCGTCCGTGAAACCGGGCGAGGAAA
>JBEEGU010000124.1:0-3094 GCA_041167025.1 Verrucomicrobiota bacterium | reverse complement strand
CGTGCTGAACTTGGAAAGCGCGGCCTCGACCGACGTACAAGATCTGCGATCCGCTACGGACGGACGCTGGCTGTCTTCGGTCCGCGGGACAGATCGACAAGATCATTCAGGATACCCAATGTCTCGTCCCGCTCCGGGTCGATCGCCGGTTCCTTGGTATCGTCTGGGTCGGGGATCAGATCAGAATCGGCATCCGCCGCCGCTTCCGGCGCAACTTTTGGAGAGACCCCCTTCGTCTTGGCCGCGGCGATTTTACCTGGGAACATGATTAACTGGAGATTCGGCTTGTCTACGGTGTCGAGGGTCAGCCGATAGATGCGGGGTTCCTCTTCATGACGAGCAAGTCGCTCTTTCGAACGCAACTCCTTGCGCACCTTCTCTTCCTGCAACTCTTTGCGCCGCACATCTTCATTCAGCGAAATTCGGTTTTCGTCGAGCTTGTGGCGCAGACGGTCCACGTCCTCCATCACGTAATGGAATTCCTGAGTGTGCTGCACCCGATCGGAGGAGCGCCGTTTTAATTCATCGATAAATAGCGAATGGCTATCAGACCATTTCGAAAACCGGGCCTTCGGAACTTCGTCGTAGGCCAGGCAGTTCTTCAAGGCCCCTTCGCCGAATTCAGGCAGATCGGTCAAACTCGGCAGGACAATATCGGAAGCGACCCCGTGCAGCTGAGTCGAGCCACCGGCCACGCGATAAAACTTTTGAATGGTGAGTTTCAGGGCGCCGTCATCCTGGGAGCGACTCCCCAGCAACGAAGTGAACCGCCCGATTTCGAGAATGGTTTGCACCGTCCCTTTGCCGAAAGTGCTTTTGTCGCCAACAATGACAGCGCGACCGTAATCCTGCAGAGCAGCCGCGAAAATTTCGCTGGCGGATGCGCTTTGCCTGCTGGTTAACACGACCAGCGGCCCGGCATACGCGATGCCCGGATCGGGGTCGTTGGAAACGACAATGTTTCCGTTAGAGCCCTTGGTCTGAACTATGGGACCCGACTTCAAAAACAAGCCGGTCAAAGCAATCGCTTCTTCGAGCGAACCGCCGCCGTTTCGCCGCAGATCAACCACCAGGCCTGCTACGTTCTCTTTCTTAAGGCGCTTCAGGAGTGCAGACACGTCGCGGGTCGTGCTCTTCTGGTGTTTGTCCATATCGGCATAGAACGATGGGAGCGTGATCCAGCCGAGCTTCACCGAGTCCCCATTTTCGTCCTTCTTAATAATGATGTCGGCCCGCGCTTCCTGGTCTTTCAGCTTTATCTCGTCGCGCACCAGTTCAACATTCTTACGCTTGGAAGGATCGGCAGCGTCCGATGGGATGACGAGCAGTCGAACGTGGCTGCCCTTTTTGCCTCGGATCATTTCCACCACTTTGTCCAAACGCATGTCCCGCACGTCGACATATTCAGCAGGGCCTTGACCTACCGCGGTAATTCGATCCCCGATCTTCAATCGTCCGTCCACCTGAGCGGGGCCGCCGGGAACGAGGCTTTCTATTTTAGCGTAACCGTCTTCGCTGCGCAGCATCGCGCCGATGCCCACTAGTGACAGGCCCATGTTGATGCTGAAATTCTTTAGGTCCGCCTTGCTCAAATATTCCGAGTGCGGATCATAAGATTGGGCCAGAGCATCCAGGAAAAGCTTGACCTGTTCGTCCTTGTCTTCCTCGTGGACATTCCGGGCGAGACGATCGTAGCGCCGAGCGACCAATTGCGGGCCCGGTTCAATTGGGTGCTCGCTCAGATGTTCCTGCAACAGTTCGTTGGCGACACGTCCACGCCAGATTAGATCAGCGTCCGCTTCGTCCTTCGGCCACGGTGCTTTTTGCCGGCTCAAATCGATTGTCGCGTCATTCTTGAAATCCATCGGCTGCTTGAGCAGCTCTTTTATCTTGGCAACTCGCTCATCGACCCGCCGCGAATAGAGACTGTAGATCTCGTAAGCCGGCTTCAAGTTCCCAAGCAAAATGTCATCGTCGATCGATCCGCCATACTTCGCGGTAAGCGAATCGACGTCCTGCTGGGTAAAGAAGAGGTGACTAAAATCGAGCAACTCCAAAAAAGTGCGCAGCACTTTGTGCGACATTTCATCATTCAGCTGCTGATGGGTATAATGACCTTCCTCGAGCAACCTCCCTACCGACACGCAAATCTGTTCCGTATCTGACTTCGCACTAATTTTGGCCGGAGCTACAGCCAGGGAGGCGATCATCGCCGGGATCGCCAGGAACAAACCAGATCGAGATTTCATGAAAAAAAGGGTTTTTGAGTGTCGCAGAGTTCCCCTCTAAACGCAAGAACACGGCCAACTGTAGAAAGATCAGACAACTTGCTGGCGCTAACATTCAAAAAAGCGGAAAAACACCCCGTTTACACTTTCCCGCCAAAAGATGGTTCCCAGCGGCTAATGCAAAAAACGCGACGGAATGTTACGTTAAAGTGAGGGATTACGGCGGCTTATGACTTACGAAACCTTTTGCGGCGGTATTTACGAGACGAATTGCTATCTGCTCCAAGCGCCGGACGGCGCGATCTTGTTTGACGCCCCCGATGGCGCCTGTGCCTGGCTTGAACAACGCGGCATCGACCTGAAACTGCTGCTCCTGACCCACGGCCATTTCGATCACATCCCGGACGTGGCCAAGATCCAACGCAAGTTTCAATGCCAGATCGGCTGTCATCCCGAGACTGTGCCGATGATTTCCGATCCGGAATTCTTCCGCAATTTCGGGTTCGCCCTAGAGCTCGAGCCGGTCGAGCCGGATTTTCTGATCGAGGAAACGCCGGCACGTGATTTTCTTGGCTTGGAAATGCAAGTGCTCGACGTGCCTGGTCATTGTCCAGGCAGTCTCTGTTTTTTCTCTAGCAAGGATGAATTGCTTATTGGCGGCGATGTCTTGTTTGCGGGCGGCGTCGGACGCTGGGACTTGCCGGGCGGAGATGCTGATTTGTTGTTCGAAGGCATCAGGAGCAAAGTTTTCGCCCTCGGTGATGACGTTACCGTGCTGCCCGGTCACGGACCTCCGACAAAAATTGGGGTCGAACGCCGAACGAATCCATTCGTGCACTAGCTATCTTCGTTCACGATGGAGGGCG
>JBEEGU010000123.1:0-2827 GCA_041167025.1 Verrucomicrobiota bacterium | reverse complement strand
AGGAGTCATGGTGTCGATGGAGCCTGGGACCAGCACCGCCTATGCGTTGAATAATATTCAAGCGCGCGGCCGCCTCTTTATTGGCCCGCAAGAGGACGTTTACGCGGGCATGATCGTCGGCGAAAATGCTCGCTTGGAGGATTTGCCCGTCAACCCATGCAAGGCGAAGCACCTCACGAATATGCGAAGCCAGGGCGATGGCAAAGGAATCCAATTGGAAGCACCCCTCCGCCTCAGCCTGGAACGGGCGATCGAGTACATTGGACCGGACGAATTCGTGGAAGCCACTCCCAAGTCGCTCCGTCTGCGCAAACGGATTTTGGATGCGAACGCGCGCAAGAGGGCTACTGCAGTAGCGTAGCCGAGGTTGACAAGGCCAGGGCGCTGAGGTTCAATGATTTGGTAAAGTGCCTCCTCGATAAATGTCATTTCGAGGCTTTCCGGTTCTCGGTCCTCGCGAACAGGGTCTGCCCGGCAGTTCAAATCACTAGAAGTTTTCCCAGCTCATGGCGGGACATAGCAAATGGTCGAAAGTTAAGCGCTTCAAAGGCGCTATCGATGCCAAACGCGGCAAGATCTTCAGCAAATTATCGAAGGAAATCAGCATCGCCGCCAAGACCGGCGGTGGCGACCCGGGGGCTAATGCACGGCTGCGCAGCGCGATCCAGACAGCGCGCAGTCAAAGTATGCCGAACGACAATATTGAACGGGCAATTAAACGGGGCACCGGGGAGGGCAACGAAACCACCCACTTCGATGAGATTGTTTATGAAGGATACGGCCCCGGTGGGGTGGCCGTCATCGTGGAGGCTGCCACTGATAATAAGAACCGCACCGCTGCCGAAATCCGTAGTATTTTTACGAAAAACGATGGAAATCTTGCGTCATCGGGCAGCGTCTCCTACATGTTTCACAAAAAAGGCCAAATCACGGTCCCGCGCGCTACCATCGATGAAGATCGAATTTTTGAACTCGCTTTGGATGCCGGTGCGCAGGAGTTGACAAACGAGGAGGATGGGTATGTTATTATCACTTCCCACGATCAGCTATACGCCATAGCTGAAGCGCTCAAACAAGCGGGCGTTACCACCGATGGGCAAAAGTTTACGTTCATTCCCGATACGACTGTTCCGGTCGCCGATGAGACCGTTGCGCGGCAGATTTTGCGCCTTTGCGACGCTCTCGAAGACGACGATGACGTTCAAAACGTCTATTCTAATTTAGATATATCCGACGAACTGCTGGCCAAATTGCCGGCCTAGAAATTTTACTGCTGCTGCAGACCCTGCCGGTCGAACAGCGCCACATTCCTTAGTTATGGAGCAAGAAAACGAGAGCCAGCGTCCACCGCTGGAAACAGGGTCCGTCTCGCCGGAACAACCCCGCCATCGTCCTCGACGCCGTTACCCACGGCGGCGTTACTATGGCGGCAATCGCAACGAGAATTTCGACGGACCGAATCAGGAGAATTCCCGAGCGGATGGGACGGGGGTTGGGGATACCGCCATCGACACGGCCGAAGGTGCCGATCGACAAATCATCGGTGAAAACGACAACCCTGATCAAACACAGACGGAACCCGAGTTCGGCGAAGGCATCATCGAGATCTCTGGAAAAGGCTTCGGATTTCTCCGTGATCCAAAGCGGAATTTCGTGCAAACCCCGCAGGATATTTTCGTCACCCCCGAAATCGTTCGCCGCTTTGGATTGCGCGACGGCATGTGGATTCACGGCGAAACCCGCCGGGGCAATCGCGGTCCGCAGTTAACCAAGCTCCTGACCATTAACACTTCGGAGCCGGGGAAATATCAGGGTCTGCGTCCATTTGAAGAACTGACGACCATCAATCCCAATAAGCGGATCAAGCTCGAGACGGTGCCGGATCGTTACACCACCCGAATCATGGATTTGATGACTCCGCTGGGCATGGGGCAGCGGGGCCTGATCGTGGCGCCGCCACGGACCGGAAAAACGACGTTACTGCATCATATTGCCGAGGCCGTCGTGAAAAATCATCCCGAGATGAAAGTAATCATTCTTCTGGTTGATGAACGACCGGAAGAAGTAACCGATTTCAAGCGTTCACATCCGAAAGCGGAGATCATCGCCAGTTCAAATGATAGCGATATCAAGAGCCACACCCGGCTTGCCCAGCTCGCGATCGAGCGATCAAAGCGCCTGGTCGAGGCCGGCGAAAATGTTTTCATTTTGCTCGACTCCATTACCCGTACGGCGCGCGCATTTAACAATGCCATGTCCGGTGGCGGCCGAACCATGAGTGGCGGTATCGACGCCCGTGCCATGGAAATCCCGCGAAAAATCTTCGCGGCGGCTCGTAATACCGAGGAAGCTGGTTCTCTGACCATCGTCGCGACTGCGTTGATTGAGACCGGCAGCCGGATGGACGAATTGATTTTCCAGGAATTCAAGGGCACCGGAAATATGGAAATGGTGCTGGACCGGAAAATCAGCGATCAGCGCATCTATCCTGCAATCGACATCTTTCTTTCTGGGACGCGCCGGGAAGAATTGCTTTTGCAGGCGTGGGAGCTCGAAAAGATCAATTTGATTCGGCGAGGGCTTGCCGGGCACAAGCCTGAGGAAGCAATTCAACGTTTGTTAATGTTCGTGAAGAAATTTCCGACGAACACGCAAATGCTGAAAGAGATTCCAGGTTAATTCTGAGAGGAAAATCGGTCTCTCCGAGGGGGATGTTCACAAAAGCGGCCAAGCTGCTCACCTTTTGATTCAGTATTTTCGGCTCGGGTAGCGGCCGTTCACCGAGCGGCCATCTCGCCGTCAGCCACACGCAAAATGGCGATTGAGG
>JBEEGU010000122.1:0-3918 GCA_041167025.1 Verrucomicrobiota bacterium | reverse complement strand
CTAAATTGATTTAGCAATATTGTTTCGGGAGCGGGCCCCGGTGGGATTTCGGGACCGCTTTCGTTCGCGGAAAAGTCACAGAAGCTCGGCAATCTGCACTGCATTTAGTGCCGCTCCCTTCAGTAATTGGTCGCCGCAGACCCAGAAAGAAAGGCCATTATCGAAAGCGCAGTCACGCCTCAACCGGCCGACCTCGCAATTGTCCTTTCCGGCGACGTGCAGGGGCATCGGATACCGATTGTTGGGCGTCTCGTCTACTAGCTCCAATCCCGGCGCCTTTGCCAAAACCTCCCGCGCTTTGTCCAAGGAAACAGGCTGGCTGAATTCTGCGCTGACCGCGACGGAATGAGCACGATAAACCGGAACTCGCACGCAGGTTACGGACGCCCGGAAATCCGGAAGATGCATGATCTTGCGACCTTCGCTTTGGAACTTTTCTTCTTCGCTCGTGTAACCCGTCGGCAAATACGACCCGATGTGTGGCAGAAGATTGAAAGCAATCGGATGGGGATAAACTTGGGGCGGCACGGTCCGATTTTGGGCGGCAGCCTCCACTTGATCCTTCAACTCGGCAATGCCGCGGGCGCCGGTGCCGGACACGGCCTGATAACTTGCCGCAATCACCCGTTTTAGCCCAAACGCGCGATGCAAAGGATAAATCGCCATCAAGGCGACTGCGGCTGTGCAGTTTGGATTTGCGATAATCCCGCGGTGGCTTCGGATGTCGTCACCATTAATTTCCGGAATCACCAGCGGAACCTGCGGGTCCATCCGAAATGCGGGCGAGTTATCGATGACTATTGCACCGGCGGCCTGTGCCAAGGGCACGTAGCGGCGAGAGATTTCGGTGCCAGCGCTGAAAAACGCAATGTCGATCTTATCGAATGAATTCTCACCCAACTGCTCAACTGGGATCAACCCGTCGCGAAATGAAACTGTTTTACCGGCCGAACGCGCCGAACCGATCGGGCGCAAACTGGCGATGGGAAAGCCCCGCCGTTCCAGAACCCGTGCCAGTTCCACGCCGACCGCTCCGGTCGCGCCAATAATAGCGATGTGATACATTTGCAAGGCAGCGAAGTTTATCGCTGGACTGAATTGATGCAAAGTCCCGACACCAAGATCGGCATCTCGATCCGGAACCAATTATTAACCGTGCACCGCGGTGAGGAGATTCTTCGGACCTATCCGATCTCCAGTTCGCGATTTGGTCTCGGAGCGGACGAAGGGAGTCTGAAAACTCCACTCGGCCGTTTTCGCATCGCCGAAAAGATCGGTCACGACCTGCCTCACGGAACTATATTTCGGAGCCGCGTCCCGCTTCAACCGGAGGATCCGCTGCCGCAAACCGAAGATCTGGTGACATCGCGCATTCTATGGCTTGACGGGTTGGATGAGGGCAACATCAACACCAAGGATCGATTCATCTATATTCATGGCACGAAGCACGAAGACAAGATAGGCCGCCCTGACAGTCACGGCTGCATTCGCATGCGAAACGAGGACGTTATCGATTTATTTGAGCTGGTGGACGAGGGCACGCCGGTCGTTATTGAGGAGTGAGAACTTCCTGTGTTAGGCAAAAAAAAGCGAGAAAAGCATTGCGTCGATTCATTTCCTTGCCTAAAGAGGCCGGAGCAACCGGCAGGGAAAGGAGGCGAGATTAATTGAAATTTTTAAAAGCGATCATGATCATGGCTGTTTTGGCCAGTGCTTTAACCTTGGGAGCTTGTGCCCAGAAGAAAGAGGCGACGTCCAGCACAACCGCAAGTTCGACGCACGGATATTCGAAATAAACCAGCTTCAAGTTGCCCGTTCGCGGGTGGCTCTAAGAGCGAGAGGCCAGGTCGTTATGACCTGGCCTTTTCACGTACTTGTGTTTGGCCTCGCGAGCAGGCCTTTTATTTCCGCGACTTCTCATTAACATTTGACGATGGAATTGCACGGTCAGCCACTTTCTCTCCGCCAGATCGCGGCGGTCGCGTTGCAGCCCGAACCCGTGCACGTCTCGCCCTCGTCGCACGCTCGTATCCATGCTTCGCGAAAGGTCATCGACCAAATCGTTGCGCGGGACACGGTTGCCTACGGAGTCACGACCGGCTTCGGAAAGCTGGCGGATGTGCGTGTGCCCTCCAGTGAATTGCGTGATCTGCAGCTCAATCTTGTCCGCAGCCACGCCTGCGGAGTAGGCTTACCCCTTTCGGAACCGGAGGTAAGAGCGATGATTCTCCTCCGGGCCAATGTCCTGACGCTTGGGTTTAGTGGAATACGTTTGGGCGTTATTCAGATGCTCTGCGAAATGATCAACCGGCGTGTCCATCCCGTTATTCCCGAGAAAGTATCGGTCGGTGCGAGCGGTGATCTGGCCCCTCTCGCACATCTCGCGCTGACATTGCTCGGCGAAGGAGAAGCATTCTTTGACGGGAAAAGAATGCCCAGTGCTGAGGCTCTACGGCTCGCCGAACTTCAGCCGGTCGAGTTGGAGGCCAAGGAGGGACTCGCCCTCCTCAACGGCACTCAGGCGATGCACGCCGTCGGGGGGCTGGCTCTTTTGCGAGCCAAGCGTCTCGCGCGTGTCGCCGATGTTTCCGGCGCAATGACCTTGGAGGGATTGAAAGACACGCCGGCCGCATTCGACCCTCGCTTACAGAAAGCGCGACCACACCCCGGCCAGCAGGCGTCGGCGGCACACCTGCTCTCGCTCTTGCAAGGAAGCGAGATCAGGGAATCCCATCGCGAAATCGATCCCCGTGTGCAGGATGCCTACAGCGTGCGTTGCATGCCCCAGGTGCACGGCGCCGTTCGTGGAGCGTTCCATCATTGCGAAGAGATCCTCTTGATCGAGTCCGCTTCCGCAACTGATAATCCGCTCGTCTTCCCAGAAAGCGGCGATGTAATCTCAGGCGGCAATTTCCATGGTGCGCCGCTTGCCCTGGCGCTTGATTATGCCGCCATCGCTATCACTGATCTTATGACGATCAGCGAACGACGCATCGATCGCTTGGTGAATCCGGACAAAAGTGAAGGACTTCCGGCCTTTCTCGCTCGCCGTCCGGGATTGCAATCGGGTTTCATGATTCCGCACGTCGTCGCAGCGGCTCTATTAAATGAAGCACGCGTCCTGGCCCATCCCGCCAGTGTGGATAACGTCTCCACCTCTGGAGGCAAAGAAGATCATGTTTCAATGGGAATGACCTGCGCCTTGAAGTTTCGGTCCATCGTTGACCTCGCAGAAAATGTCATCGCCATCGAATTACTCGCCGGCGCCGAAGCTTTGGAACACCGCCGTCCGCTCAAAGCCGGAGCAGGCGTGGAGCGGGCATTCGCTTCCGTCAGAAAAATCGCTGCGTCGTTAACGCAAGATCGGCCGCTGTCCGGCGATATCGCGCGTGTAGCGGAAGCAATCCGAGGCGGCGATTTCGACAGTGGTTACGAAGAACTATGAGCGGTAAACGAATCGTTCGCGCGCCGCACGGGAGCCGGCAAAGCTGCAAAGGCTGGCATCAAGAAGCGGCCATGCGGATGCTCATGAATAATCTGGATCCGGATGTGGCGGAAGATCCGGACCGGCTTGTTGTCTATGGCGGGACTGGACGGGCGGCCAGGAGTTGGGAGGCTTACGACGCGATCGTTCGCTCTCTGCGCACCCTCGAGAATGACGAGACGTTGCTCGTCCAGTCCGGCAAACCAGTCGGAAAGTTTCGGACACACGACGAAGCGCCGCGCGTGTTGATCGCTAATTCGAACCTGGTCGGTCAATGGTCCAACTACTCCGAATTCAACCGGCTCGAGCGTATCGGCCTCACCATGTACGGCCAAATGACTGCCGGCTCGTGGATTTACATCGGAAGCCAGGGGATCGTGCAAGGCACCTTCGAAACGTTTGCCTCTGCCGGCCGCAAACATTTTGGCGGATCG
>JBEEGU010000121.1:0-7386 GCA_041167025.1 Verrucomicrobiota bacterium | reverse complement strand
TTCGCAACGCATCCCGGACGGCTTCGACTTTAACCAGGTGGGCGGTCTCCGCGCGGAAACTCGCCAGAAGCTCTCGGCGATCCGGCCAACGTCGTTAGGCCAGGCGGCTCGCGTGAGCGGAATTACGCCAGTCGACGTTTCGATAATCTCTATCTGGCTCAGTAAGAAGAGTTTATAACAGATTGCTTCAGCGTAAGTCGTGATCGCCCTCTTCGCCATCGTTGTCGGCAGTTATTTCATCGGTTCAATTCCTTCCGGTTACCTCGCGGGGCGACTTGGGGGCATTGATATTCGGAAAGTCGGGAGTGGCAACATCGGCGCCACCAACGTAACGCGGGCGTTAGGCAAGCGATTCGGATACGCAGTGTTCGCGGCGGATTTTTCGAAAGGACTTGCGGCAGTGCTATGCGCAAAGCTAATCGCGCGACATGTGGGCGAGTGGTGGTACAACGAGGAAATCTTCCCGATTGCCGCGGCGGTATTCTGCGTAATCGGAAATGCTTTTCCGGTCTGGCTGGGTTTTCGCGGCGGAAAAGGTGTGGCCGTTTCGGCCGGAGTCATATTTGCGCTCATGCCATTGGCAGCCGCGGTGGTCACGCTGATCTGGTTCGTGACCTTTCAAGTGACACGCTACGTTTCGCTCGCCTCTATGATAGGAGCGCTGGCTTTACCGGTTATCGTCCTGGTCATGCTCCATTTTGGACTGATGAATCAATTTTTCCTTTTCTATGTAGCCCTTGGCCTAACCGGCATCGTCATTTTGCGCCATCGCTCGAACCTTTCCCGGTTAATGAGGGGTACCGAACGGCGTTTTCACCGAAGTGGAGATTAAGTGGAAATTCAAAGCACGGCGATTTTAGGAGCGGGCGGCTGGGGCACCGCGTTAGCGGGTCTATGGGCGAAGGACGGACGGGACATTATTCTTTGGGGCCATAACGCAACGCGAGTCGAGCAGTTGCGATCGACCCGCGAAAACCACGAATACCTGCCGGGTTTCAAACTTCCCGAAACGGTGCGCATCACGAACGAATTGCGTGACTGCGCGAATTGCAGCCTGATCGTTTTTGTCATTCCCTCGACTGCCTTTCGCAGCATAACCGAACAATTTCGCGACATCGTTGCCAGCGAAGATTCGGTCTTACTGAGCTGCACAAAAGGAATCGAGCACGGTACCGGCATGCGCATGAGCGAAATCTTGTACGAAATTCTGCCACGCCATCCGATCGCCGTGCTTTCCGGCCCCAACCTGGCGGTAGAAGTTGCGCGCGGTCTGCCGACGGCGACGGTGCTTGGCTGCATTGACGCGGAACTGGCAGTCCAGTTACAGGCGTACCTCGGCAGTCCACGGTTCCGCGTTTATACAAGCGATGAACTGACGGGAATTGAATTGGGCGGCGCGTTGAAAAACGTCTTTGCCCTTCCGGCGGGGGTCAGCGACGGCTTTGGCTTGGGCGATAACTCGAAGGCGGCATTGGTTACGCGCTCGCTCGCGGAGTTGTTGCGCATCGGCACCGCGATGGGCGGGCAGCCGGGCACCTTCTACGGGCTGAGCGGGGTCGGCGATTTGATCGCAACCTGTTTCAGTCAGCATAGTCGCAACCGCAGAGTGGGTGAAAAACTGGGCCGGGGCGAGTCGTTAGACCAAATCATTTCCTCCATGCAAATGGTGGCCGAGGGAATTCCAACCACAAAAAGCGCATACGAGTGCGCCAGAAAACTGAACGTGGAAACTCCGATCATCGATCAGGTCTACGCCGTCCTCTATGAAGGCAAGGCACCGGCGCAAGGATTGAAGGAATTATTGCAGCGCGATCAAAAAGCCGAGGGCCTCTAAGCCGTGACCTTTTGCACGAACTGGCCAATCACTTCAGGATACAATTCGCGTTCGGCGATTTGGATGCGCGCATGGAGGGTCTCGGGAGTGTCGTCCGCGAGGATCGGCACATCGCGTTGCGCGATAATGTCGCCGTGATCGATTTGTTCATCCACGAAATGGACGGTGCAGCCCGTGACTTTCTCTCCCGCGGCGAGCGCCTGGGCCCAAGCGGCCAAACCGGTGAATTTTGGGAGTAGCGAAGGATGAATATTCACGATGCGCCGGGGAAATGCCTCGAGCATCGGCGCCTTCAGAACCCGCATGAAACCAGCCAGAACAACCAGCACTACGCCGGCGTCACGGAGTGTCCGCACCAGCTCCGTTTCCGTTTCCGGACTCAATCTCGTGCGAAATTGGCCTGGCGGCAGATAGGCATTAGGGACAGAAAATTCCCGCGCGATATCAAGAATGGGCGCGTCAAACACATCAGAAACGATGACGCGCGCTTCGGCCTGCAGCTGGCCGGATTGGATTCGCTCGAGAATCGCGCGGCAATTTGTTCCTTTGCCTGATCCTAAAATTCCTATCGGCAACGGATTCATTCGCGCAGGCGGTTCAATTTCTGCAGGAGTCCGGACGTCGAATATCCCTTTTCGAACGGGATAATGCGAATCTCCGCTCCGAGCTTTTCCAGGACCGCGCGTTCTTCAGGATTCAGTGTAGCGACAGTATAATCGCCTCCTTTGGCGTAGACGGCCGGCGCGGCGTTTTCGAGGAGGCGCACCGCCCGAACCTCCGGAAAAATGGTGACGAGATCGACACAGGCAAGCGCGGCCACGACTTCGGCGCGATCGTTCTCGTTGTTGATCGGTCGATCGGGTCCTTTCAATTCACGGATGGATCGATCACCATTAATGCCGACGAGAAGCACGTCGCCAAGGGCTCGGGCCGCTTGCAAATAGCGAACATGTCCGACGTGTAACAAGTCGAAACATCCATTGGTGACTACAAGTTTTCGCCCGGCGGCGCGCAACTCGCGCGTCTGCGCGGCGACCTGGTCGAGATCGATAACCTTGCTAGTCATGTTGTTCCGACGACAAACTTCAACGCGCGAGGAATGATCTCAAATACAGCCGGCTCATTGCCGACCAATTCGCCATCAACGTTAAACCACATCCCGGGTTGAGAGTTGACTGAGACTCTTGAGCTCCTTCTAAAGGTAATCGCTTCGGAACCGAGATGGTTACCCAGGACGATTTGTGCCGCGAGCAGGGCGATCTCGGGCGCGGAACGCTTCGGTATAATAATGATGTCAAGCAACCCATCGCAGGGGTCAGCCTCGGGAGCTACCGGTAATCCGCCCGCAACGAATATTCCGTTTGCGACGATGATATTGTAAAGATCGACCGAAAGCTTTTCGTCATTATCGAGTTCAATATCGGTCCGGTAAGCGCGCAACTCCGGCAATGCTGCCGCCGCGCTTCGGACGTAAGCGAGCGGGCCCCATGTCCGTTTGATTTCAGGCGTGAGTTTTTCATCCACTAATCCGCTAAACCCCCCAGCCGAGACGTTGACGAAATAGCGCACCCGGTCGCTGCGCACTTTAACTAGATCGATTGCGCGTGTTTTGCCGGCAAGAAGGACGTCGATGTTCTCTTCGATCGTCGCCGGAAGTCTCAGCGATCGCGCGAAATCATTTCCGGTCCCGAGCGGAAGCAAGCCGACGCGGATATCCCGGGCATGTGTCGCGATCCCATTGATCATCTCATTGAGGGTGCCGTCACCCCCCGCGGCGATGAGGTAATCGTATTTGTTCCGAACAGCCTTGCGCGCGAGTGCCTGCGCGTCCCCCGCCTTCCGCGTCAGGTGAATGGCGTCGGTCCCGAGCCGATCGAGCTGCTTCATCACGGCGTCGAGATCCTTCACTGACCCGGATATCGGATTTACGATAACGAAAGCATTCATGATTGGCTGGTTTCGAGCAGTCTCACTGGATTATCAACCAGGCAAATCCAATTCGACGGAGCGAAAGTTTGCCCAGTCGGCAGCAGGATTCATTTCGAGTATAGAAATCGCACATTCAACCTTGCGTTTTAATGGTTTTCATCAACTTGTAAGCGCGGAGTTTACATGGAATCGGGCGACAAAAAACGTGGCGACAGCCCATCCGGTGGCGCGGGTGGTTTTCGTATTTCCGAAGGGCCAGTTGTGCCCCATGGAAAGGGAGACCGCTACGGCTCTCTCGCCGACCTGGGTCAGCTCCCGCGAAACTACGGGGAGCCGATCTTATTCGCGATTCCGCGCGATCCCCGAACGATCTTCACTTATTGGAATATTGATTGGTCGGACGCGTTCGCTCGGAACACGCCGGTTGATCGGCAAGTCTATTTGCGCGTGAAACGGTCAGACGGATTTGACGAAATCGAGGAAGCGGTCGAGCCAATGCTCGGCAGCCATTATGCCCTGGTCGCTCAGCCGCGCGGCGAATATGAGGTGGAACTTGGCTTTTACCAACCGGAGGGAGTTTGGAATACCATCGCAAATTCCCAATCGGTGATCATGCCGCCCGACAGTGCCTCGGAAAGTGCCGAGGTTGATGTCGCCACGGTTCCGTTCCATCTCAGTTTTCAGCGAATGATTGATTTGTTTCGCGCGACAAACGGGGATGCGGTTGCCACCGTTCTTTCCGATTTGCAGGAGCGCGCGACGACGGCTGGTAGCAAGGAATTGAGCGAAGAAGAACAAGAAATCCTGCGGGCAATGAACCTTTCCTTGCCGGAGCTGGAGTTGGCGCGTCGTGCGTTTGCGGATCATTCCAATGCCGAGCTGCTGCGTAAGAGGGCCGAAGCGCTTCTTGGCTTTGGCGCGACCAGTCCGACCGGCGGACCGGGTGGCAGTAGCAGCTGGGGTTCAGCTTCCGCCTAACCGGGCCTAGTCGTTCCTTCCCATTGTCGGGTTGCGGGCATCGGACGCACGCAACGGCTCCGCTTCTCCGATGTCGATACCTGCTTGTTGCTACCGGCTCAGCTTGATCCCCTCCGGCAATTCGGGCGGTGGTGCGTTGAGGTTGCTGTGGCGCTTACCATAACTGAAGTAGAACACGAACCCAATCAGAAGCCAGACGATGAGCCGCATCCAATTCGTCCAACCGAGACCGTAAATCATCGCGCCACAAACGAGGATACCGAGTGTCGAGACAACCGGCAGCGCCGGCACCCGAAAGCCTCGTTCCACATCAGGGCGTCGGGTGCGCATAATCCACACACCTGCGCAGACGAGAATGAAAGCGAACAGCGTTCCGATGCTGGTCATTTCTCCGGTGACATCCGCCGGAACGAATGCCGCTATTAGTCCGGTAAAGACAAAGAACAGGATGTTCGATTTGAACGGCGTTCGGTAGCGCGGATGCACATCCGAAAAAATCCTGGGAACAAGTCCGTCGCGACTCATGGAAAAGAAAACACGCGACTGGCCGAGCAACAACACGAGGATGACCGATGAAAATCCAGCGAGAATCGCGATCGTTACTGATCTCGATAGCCACTCGTAACCGGGCATGTATTTCGTGATCGCGAAGGCGACCGACGCCTCACGGCCGACGGAGCGAAAGTCCTCCACCGTCGCCACGCCGCTTAGCACATAAGCGAACAACACATACAGAATGGTACAAATGGCGAGCGATCCCAGAATTCCAATAGGCATGTCGCGCTTCGGATTTCTCGCTTCTTGCGCCGCGGTGGAGACTGCGTCGAAGCCGATGTAGGCGAAGAAGACGACGCCAGCCGCGCCAAGAATACCAAGGATTCCGCCGTAAGCGTGCTGAATGCCTTGCGGTGTTGTATATGTCGTCGCCGCAGGGATCAACGGCGTATGATTCGCCGGGTTGATGAATCCCCACCCGATACAGATGAAGAGCAGGACGATGCACGTTTTCAGGACAACGATGACTCCATTGACCATGGCCGATTCCTTCGTGCCGCGAATGAGCAATGCAGTAAGCAGGAACAGGATGAAAACCGACGGGATGTTCATAATGCCGTGGACACCGGTGCCCGCGGCCGTTTCGAAAGGTGAATGCGACCACTGATAAGAGATTCGCATACCGAACCACTCAAGCACGCGATTCGCATATTCGCTCCACGCGATAGCAACCGTTGCCGCTGCCACAGCGTATTCGAGGATCAAATCCCAGCCGATGATCCATGCCACGAGTTCGCCCATGGTCGCATACGAGTAAGTGTATGCGCTTCCCGCGAGCGGGATCATGGAAGCGAACTCTGCGTAACACAGACCTGCAAACGCGCATCCTACGCCTGCGACCATGAACGCAAGCACCACCGAGGGACCCGCGCGATCAGCAATCGCGGCTGCCGTGCGCACAAACAAACCGGCGCCGATGATTGCGCCGATGCCGAGCGCGATGAGGTTCACCGGGCCGAGAGAGCGTTTTAAACTGTGCTCGCCAACGTCCTTAGCCTCATTGATCAGCCTATCGAGCGGCTTCGTTGCGAATAGATTTCCCATGGTCCGGTTTCCTTTGGTAATTTGGTCTCTTTACTAAATGAGGTATCTGGTTTGGTAACTGGGTCAGCCTTCGGAAGTCAAGCCAGCGGTGATTTTCTCCAGAAGAAGTAAACGGGCACTCCGACCAGGACGATGAGCAAGCCGGGCCACGAGGTTTGTGTTCGGTAAATTGCCAGCACCACTAGAATGACGCTGGCCGCGACGATATAGAACGCTGGCAGCACCGGATAACCGAAGGCGCGATAGGGTCGCTCGACGTCCGGGCGCGTCCGCCGCAACACAAAAACGCCGGCTATCGTTAGCACGTAGAAGATCAATACCGCGAACACGACGTAATCGAGCAGCATCCCGTAGAGATTGCCGTACTGCTCGACCCCTGCGGCATCGACTACCGGCGCGCCACTCATCGGATCGCGCAGCCGAGTGCGTGGCAGCACGAGCAGCGCAGTCCAGAGACCCTGCAAAACCAACGCCACCGCCGGAACGTGACGGGCGTTAAGCCGGCCGGTGGATTTGAAGAAGAGTCCGTCCTGCGCCATCGCGTAATAGACCCGTGCGCCGGCCAAGATCAGCCCGTTGTTGCAGCCAAATGTCGAAACCATGATGGCTGCCGCCATGATCGCCGCCCCGGCGCCGCCAAACATGACCGACATCACGGCGGTGGCTACGCGGTCGTCCGGCGCGTGCTGTATTTTTTCCAGCGGCAGAACACAAAGATAAGCGACATTCGCCAACAAATAGAGCGTGATGACCAGGCCGGTGCCAAACGCCAGCGATAACGGCACATTGCGCCGCGGATTTCTCACTTCACCGGCGGTGAACGTGATGTTGTTCCAGGCGTCCGAAGAAAACAGTGAGCCAACCTGCGCCACGCACACGGCAATCAACATTCCGAGTGCGCCGCCCGTAGCCGAGACGGTTGCCACGAACGACAGGTCGGACTTGATCGGAGACACGTCGTGCGGCGACCAGAAGTTCGTGAAGTTGGCGCTAATCGCATCGGCATTGCGACCGATAAACAAGCCGAGGCCGATCAGTGCCAGCAG
>JBEEGU010000120.1:0-3064 GCA_041167025.1 Verrucomicrobiota bacterium | reverse complement strand
AGCGATTGGGACAGCGCGTTTCTTTGCCTGTTACTTGCTTTCGGGAATCGGCTCGAGCGCCGGAGTTGTGGCATTGTGGCGGATCGGAGCGACCCATTCGGCCGAACTCGTGGGCGCTTCCGGTTGTATCATGGGAGTAGTTGGCGCGTGGGCCGGGTTTTTACTTCTGCACCGGCACGCTCCCATGGCTCGGCGCCGCTTGAACAATGTCCTGTTCGTCATCGCCATCCAAGTCGCGTTTGATCTGACTACACCGGAAATCAGCAAGTCGGCCCATCTTTGCGGATTGATCACCGGGTTTGTGGTTGGCCTATTAATAAGCCCGTGTGAACCCGTCACTCGCGAAGCGTTTTTGTGACTCGAGCCATTCGGGCCAAATAACGGCCAACGAGGACGAGCGGTTTGGGTTCCCGTTAGCGTAGCAACGGCGGGCGTCTGAAAAATACGAGCAGGATCTCGACGATTGACCA
The DNA here is from genome assembly GCA_041167025.1 of Verrucomicrobiota bacterium. GTDB lineage: Bacteria > Verrucomicrobiota > Verrucomicrobiia > Chthoniobacterales > UBA10450 > DATFCK01. The sequence goes on along the minus strand of JBEEGU010000120.1, from coordinate 2,594 downwards.
GAATGGTCCATCTTATGCGTCACGAACAGTCGTGCCAGGGCTCCAATTGCACGAATGACAAAGAATAGGCATATTCCTGGCTCTGGCACTTTGTCGTCTGCATGGCTCTTGATTTAATCCCGCTCGAAAGTTAACAAGCGTTCGACCCTTCGGCTCATGCCTACGTTTCAAACTTACAACGTCACTCCAACCTTGCCGGCATCACTCGAGCCGCTCCGGGAGATGACTTTTAACCTTTGGTGGACATGGGAACCATCCGCGCGCCGACTGTTTCGACATCTTGATCCGGATTTGTGGGATCGGACCAACCATAATCCAGTGCGGATGCTGCAGCTTTCGCGGCAAGGACGCTTGGAGGAACTGGCGCAGGACAAGTCATTTCTCCGGGAGCTCAAGCAGGTCTACGATGCGTTCACAAAATATCTCGGGCGCCCCGACACCTACGGGAAGACCGGTGCCGGCAAGGAGATCCAGAAACCGGTTGCCTATTTTTCCGCCGAATTCGGCTTTCACGAATCGATTCCGAACTATTCCGGGGGCCTTGGCATTCTCGCTGGCGACCACTGCAAATCGGCCAGCGACCTCGATCTGAATTTTGTCGCAATCGGATTGCTTTATCGGCACGGCTATTTCCGGCAGGAGATCGATAAAGAAGGCGTTCAGCACGCGGTAAACTTAAACCAAAACTTCCATCACTTGCCCATTCGTGAAGTTCAACGCGACGGCGCCAACCTGCGCGTTGGAATCAGAATTCTTGATCGCGAAGTATTCGCTAAGGTTTGGGAGCTACGTGTCGGCCGGATCAATCTCTATCTCCTCGATACCGACACGACGGAGAATAGTGCGGCGGATCGTTTGATTACGGCCGAGCTTTACGGGGGTGATCTTGAAATGAGGATGCGACAGGAAATTGTCCTCGGCATCGGTGGTATGAAAACCCTCAGCGCTCTCGGGATCGAGGCGGAAGTGTTTCATATGAATGAAGGCCACGCCGCCTTTCTCGCGCTGGAACGAATTCGTGCGCTCATGGCGGAGAAGAAACTCGATTTTTACTCGGCCCTGCAAATGGTCGCTGCGGCCAACGTTTTCACCACCCATACACCTGTGCCCGCAGGCAATGATTCATTCCCGCGCGAGATGATGCGCAAATATTTCGGCGAATTCACCAAGGAATTACACATTCCATTCGACGAATTATTCTCTTTCGGTCAGACCCGCGTTGATCCAAACGATCCGTTCAGCATGACCATTCTCGCTCTGCGCCTGAGTCGCCATGCCAACGGCGTGAGTCGATTGCACGGCGATGTTAGCCGCTCACTCTGGAAAGATGTCTGGTCCGGTGTGCCCGTCTACGAGGTGCCCATCACCAGCATCACGAACGGAATCCATACCAAGACCTGGATGGCCCCGGAGTTTTCGGAACTCTACACAAAATACCTTGGCGATTGGGAGGAGCACCTTACTGAACCGGATTTCTGGCGCCGGGTCATGGACATTCCGGATGCGCAGCTTTGGGACACGCACCAAAAATTGAAATTGCGCCTGATCGAGTTCGTCCGTCAGCGCGTGCGCGTGCGAAGGGAACGCATCGGGGAATCGCCTGAAATTGTGCGGAAGGCGAATCGCATTCTTGATCCGGACATTTTGACAATCGGGTTCGCGCGCCGATTCGCCACCTATAAGAGGGGCGCATTATTGTTTAGCGATAAAGAGCGCTTGAAACGTCTGCTCAACGATACTACGCGCCCGGTTCAATTCATTTTCGCGGGCAAAGCACATCCGCAAGACGAAGGCGGCAAAGCGTTGATCCAGGAGGTCTACCAATTTAGCCGGGAAGCCGGGATCGAAAATCGCGTCGTTTTTGTCGAAGATTACGACAGTTACATCGCACGACGCCTGGTCCAGGGAGTTGACCTTTGGTTAAACCATCCCTTGCGCCCGTTGGAGGCAAGCGGAACAAGCGGCATGAAAATGACGCCTAACGGAGGTTTAAACCTGAGCGTGCTCGATGGCTGGTGGTGCGAAGGTTACAACGGTAACAACGGCTGGGCGATTGGATCTGAAATCGACAATGGACCGGTCGAATTTCAAAACGAAGTCGATTCCGGCAGCCTTTATCAGTTGCTCGAGAACCAGATTATTCCGCTCTACTACGCAAAACCCGACGGCAAACTCCCGCTCGCCTGGCTGCAATTGATGCGCGAATCGATCCGCAGTGTCACCCCGGTGTTTAACACGCACCGGATGGTGAAGGAATACGCGGAGCGGCTTTACATCCCGGCTGCTAAGTCGCACGGCGATTTTTCCCGTGACCAATGCGGGGCCGCGGTTCAGTTAAGCCAGTGGAAATCGAAGATTCGCAAAGAATGGGCACAAGTCCGTATCTACGACGTGCAAGTGGGCAATAAAGATCGCCAAAACATTCCGGTCGGCGAATTGCTTCAACTCAGCGCGCGCGTCCATCTCGGGCCCGTCGATCCGAAACATGTCCGGGTCGAAGCGTATCATGGCGAATCGGAAAACGGCGGGATCAAAAACCCCGCGGTCACGACTTTGGCGGAGAGCAATCAGAATGGCGACGGCAGTTACATTTA
>JBEEGU010000119.1:0-7336 GCA_041167025.1 Verrucomicrobiota bacterium | reverse complement strand
CGCGACATCAAATCACCCCCTTTCTGGATTTTTGATGTTCGAAGGTCGAGGTGTGATGTGGTCCGGAGATCCGGATCGTCGGGATTTCAAACATCAAACATCTGCCATCAAACTTGAATTGGCGGAGAGGATAGGAATCGAACCTACCTCGGCCGTTGCCGACCGACGGCGGTTTTGAAGACCGCGAGGGCCACCAGGCACCCTTCACTCTCCACGAAGAAGCAAACGTCCAACGCTCAACATCCAACGCCCAATGTTGAATGATAGAAAAGAAAAACCGCCCGCGGTTACTTGAGTTTCTTGATCGCGCTGACGACGGCATCGAAATCCGGCCAATCGCCGGAGTCGAGCTTGGAATGGATAAGGTTGCCATGAGCGCGAATTTCAAACGCACCGCCACTCGAAGGAATCAGAGTGAGCGATTTGATGCGCTCGCCCAGTTCGAGAATTTTGGCCGCCAAACTGACAGCCTTCGGCGTGTAGTTTCAGACTACACAATATTCGATCGACACCTCGGTTTTCATCGCGAGCTCCCTTCCCTGAAGAAGGTATCGGCGGGCCGAAACCGGGTCAAGAATCGTCCAAGTCTCCTTGAACGCGTGTTTAGAATGCGAAATTAATGCCGCTCCGAACCATGCCGAAGTTGTTTCGCGGTCCATCGATCACGCCCCAACTTAAATCGTTGGTCCAACCGATGTGCCGGGTGATCCGCACCTCGAGACCGGCCCCAAATTGTCCCATCATTTTCGTCTCGCTACCGAAATGCCGGGTTCGGGCGACGACATCGAATGCGTCCGGTTCGCCCTGGTCTACGCCAGTCGTCACCAATTGATCGTGCTCGCCGCCGCCGAAAATGGCGCCAACACCAGCCCAGGCGTAAGGCGCAAAACGGGTGCATGGGATTGGGTAGCGGAGAGTGAATGTGCCCAGGACGCTTCCAACAGCACGTCGGTCATTCGTTCGTTCGCGGACAAAAACAACACCGGGGTCCTCAAAGATGTCGAATCCACCTTTGTTCGCGTCGAGGACAAAACCTTGAACGCCGACGCCGAAATATCGATGGAAGAAGTATTTGATATCGCCGCCGATGCCCCAAGCATGATCACCTCCGATATATCTGTCGTAGGTGCCGAGAACCGCCCCGCCCTCGGCCGTGCTCTGAACGACATCCACCAGCCAAAGGTTGCGGGCATAGTCGGTGTTGGTGAAGGCGTAGGTTCCCCAAACACTGACGTTGAATTCGTTGTCCCCGTACCATTCCGGGCATGGCGTCTGGGCGACCTGTTTCGTCACCGAATAGTCCGTCCCGGGATAAGCGGTTCCGGATAGCGCTGAACAGATAGTGAAGATCAAACAAAGTTTTTTCATATTAATGTTCCTTGTCGTGAATTTAGCGATTGCGAGTCGACGCAGGGGCTTCAGCGCCCTGTTCACCTCCGGGTCCGATTAACCAGGAGAAAATAGCAAAGACCTGCACGGCCGGCGAATCATCGGTGCACCCGAAAAGAGTTGAGACATCGAAGCGCGTATTTTTTGTAGTCCGAAATGCCATCGTTGGACCGATGACAAAACTATGCTGTGGATCGCCGCGGGTGTCTTTGACGGTAAAGTTCTTGTATTCCATCTCGACACCGACCTTCAGCTGTTCGTGCGGAAGTAGAACTGGCGTGAGCGCGCTTTGGGCAAAACCCCACTCGCGGCCGCGGTCGCCCGTATTCTCTTTTTCGAAGAATCCATTCAAGGCCCATTCGAAGCGGTTGAAAAATTCGTCGGCCAGGAGCAGACGCAGTTCATACGCATCGGGATGTTGGGGCGGGCCGCTTTCTTCTTCGCCCGGTGGCGGCATCGGACCCTCTTCGTGCCGGATCGGTCCGACCCCGAATTTATATTCGGCGAAAACCGTCGGGTTCAGTGGAATTTTTCCCCAGTCAGCAAATGCGTAACGGCCTTCAATACTGACGCTCGATGCCCCGCCTCCTCCGTTGAATCGCTCCCAGTTTGACTCAGCCGCGACTCCGAATCGGTAAGGCAATCCCATCTCAATTTCCTGGGTGAACAGGTGGTCGGGAGGGCCGTGACGGAAAGCGTCGCCTTCATAAATCTCGCCAAAATAGAATGTCCACGGCGGCAGCACATAGGCCGTGGTGGTGGGCGAGAAACGGGTTCGGGAAAACCCTCCGGGAGCACCGTAGGCGCTGCCGACGTCATCTCCGGTAACCACGATCTGCTCGGCCGCCGCAGCTTGGGCGAGGGCACGATGATCGAGCGCCAAAGACCCGAGGCACGCGGCGCTTATTATAGTGAGGGTGAAGCGGGCAGAACGCCGCAACGGCAACGATCTTGTAGACATAAGACAGGCGGAAAACGGTTTTTTGTTAGGTTCGACTATATAATGAGTAGGAATAGGACGGCAGCGATGATTACAAATCTGTAATTATTATCAAGGCTAAATTCGTTGCTCCTAAGGAAGTCGGACGCATGCTACTCGCTGTTGCGAAAGGCCAACCGAACACCGGGAAGCGTCCACCAGTGGGGCCGGGGGCAATCCGGCTCAAACAGAACGGTTTAGGCGGGATTTGGAAAAGTGAGAACGACGGTCGTGCCGCGATGTAATTCACTTTCAATTCGTGCGCTTCCGCCGTGCAAATCCATGATGGATTTGACCAGGGCCAGCCCCAAACCGGTGCCGCTGGTGCTGCGAGAGGAATCGGCCCGATAGAACCGATCAAATACTCGAGGAATGTGCTCGCCTGCGATTCCAGAACCCGTATCGCTTACCGAGATTCGGGATTGATCGCTGTCGGCCGCGATCGCAAGCCTTATCGTCCCGTTTTCGGGAGTGAAGCGCAACGCGTTGTCGATCACATTAGTCAGCGCCCGACTGAACAGCACAGAATCGCCAAGCACGCGCCCTTCGCCCGCGCAAACCACTGCGATATTTTGCTCCTCCGCGATAGGTTGGTAATAGGCCACGATTTTTTCCAGGGCGGCTCTGCCATCAAACTGCGTTTTTTTGATTTCTTCTCGCGCCGCGTCCGCGCGTGCGACGAACAGGAGATTTTCGACAATTCCGGAAAGCTTCTCACATTCGGCTGCGGTGGATTCGATTACACTGCGATACTCTTCAGACGTGCGGGCTCGCGCCAAAGTGACTTGGGCTTCTCCGAGCGCGTTGGCCAAGGGGGTGCGAAGCTCATGCGCAAGGTCCGCGGAAAATTGGGACAGTCGCTTAAAAGAACTTTCGAGCCGGCCTAACATATCGTCAAAAGCGAGGGCGACTGGTTGCAGCTCCGCCGGCCAGCCAATCGGGGCGACGCGCTCGCTCAAATGGCTCGGTTTGATGCGCTCGAGCGCACTTTTCATCTTGGTCAGCGGCCGCAAAGCACGTTTGGTCAGACTGAGGCCGATTGCAGCGGATGCGAGAATTCCGAGAACAAGCACGCTCGCGAATAAGATGGCGAACTCGAATTCGAGTTGCCGATCGGCTGAACGATCTTGGGCGAGCTGAACTGTGTACGATTGACCGTTAAAGGTGGCCGTCACCGTTACCAGAGAGAACAACTGTCCGCCCATTTCATGATTCGTGGGAGTCAGCGTGTTTGCATAAATGGGAAGCGGTTTAGGAAAACTCGCTGCCGGAAGCAATGGGCCCATGCCAGGAGTTTCCGCGACGACGCGCCTGGCTGAGTCGAGCACTCGAATCCAATAAGTGGCCTGCTCGCCGGAGCGACTGCGCTTCAATTCTTCAACAAGACCCTGCGGGCCACGGTTAGTCTCAATGGCCGCTTTCACCGCCGACATTTTGTCGGCCATGACCGCATTATCTTCAGCAAAAGCGTGACGCACGACAATCCAGTAGAAAATGCCGAGGCCGCAGGTCAGGAGAAAGGCCGACGACAGAGTAAAAAGGAATACCAGTTCAGACGCGATGGAGCGCGGTCTAGCTGGCTTTGAGGACATAACCGACACCTCGAATCGTATGGATTAGTTTCGTTGCAAACGGATCGTCCACTTTGGCGCGCAGCCGCCGCACGACCACGTCGACAACGTTCGTGTCAGTGGTGAAGCCAATGTCCCAGACGTGTTCGGCAATTTCCGCGCGGGACACGACATCCCCCGCGCAACGCGCGAGATGCGCCAGGAGCAGGAATTCTTTCGGGGTCAGATTCAGTGGAATACCCTGACGGATGGCGCGGTGGCGCACTCCGTCGATTTCCAAATCCGCGATACGAGTGTCCGGATCATCCCGCGCGGGCGCTCGTCGCAATAACGAACGCAAACGGGCCAACAATTCTGCGAATGCGAACGGCTTGACCAGATAGTCATCGGCGCCCAACTCAAGTCCTTTGACCCGGTCCTCTACGCTATCTCGCGCGGTCAGAAACAACACCGGCGCTTTTATCCCGGCGGCACGCAGGTCCGCCACAACGCTCCATCCATCCTTTTGCGGGAGCATTACGTCGACGATGAAAAGATCGAACGGTGAAGCGAGAGCGAGCTGCAAGCCGGTTTCACCATCGGCGGCAGTTTCGACATTGAACCCGGCTTCCCTCAAGCCTTGCGCCAGAAAGGAGGCGGTCTTCTTCTCGTCTTCAATCACCAAAATCCGCATAGGCTGACTATAGAGCCGCGATGGGTAGGCTCAATCCACGAGTCGCGGTGGTGAGTGGAAATTAATCCGGGTCCAAAGTCTGCGAGCGCGCTCGTTTTACAATAAAGACCTTGATCACGGCGGCTTTGCCGTCTTTGCCCGATGCAACGAGACGAAGGTGCGGACGTTCAGGTCGCACTATGTCCCATGCGACCTGAGTATCGGACACCACCGGAGCGACTTTGGTGTCCCCGATCTGGTTGAACGGCTTCATTTTATCCTCTCGAAGATATGCCGTAACGGAAGTGATGCGGTCGTGTTCGTCCGTTTTAATCAAAACGGCCCGGAAATCGGTTTTGTCCAACTCCCATAGGATCTTGTTCTCACCTTCGCGCTCCGTTTCGCGGTCTTGCTTCGGCGGCGTCGCAAACTTTCCAAACTGATCGAGCTTCTGATGAGCCGAGTTCAAACCATCGCCCGGCTCTACGCCAAGAATCGCGGTATTCACTCGAACCGAACGAGCGACGGCAAGCCGTTGTTCCACTGTCCCTACGGCCGGCGAAGGCGACGGCGTTTGCGCAGTTGGCTCCGCTGCTTTCTCCGTCCTATGGCACGCGACGAAAAAAGACAATAACGCGGCGGTATGCAGCGCCCCCAAACGCATCTTATTCCGGGAGGCTAGAATGGATTTCCGATCACGAACTCGGTCCCACCGCGGGTCTCATCTTCGAGCGGGTCAACTCCTGAGCCGAGGAATTCGGACGTGCTTCCGCGTAATCCGCAGAGCACCGATCCAAAAGTGATCGGCGGATGCGAACCTGCAAGTGTCCCCAAATATCCGTTCAAGATCGACGCGCGAATTCGCACGCTGATGGTCTTACTAGCTTGATTAAAGAAGACGAAATCGGCAGCGCCCTGATCGGTATCTGTGGTAAAGCCACTCGATGTTCGCACAGTTGTGCCCCAACGGGCGCTGCGTGCCGGCGTACTACCGGCGACGGCGTCTCCGGTATTGGCTTCGAGATAAAACATGTCGCCGTGGTCCGAGACGCCTTTGGAAAATTTGTCGCCTACAGGGCCGACGATTCCCGTTTCAGGCGCATTCGCCGTGAAATACATCCGCCATTTCGTGTTCTGCGGAATGGCGCTCAGATCTGATACAGTCATTGTTGCGGTGATCACCGGGCCTTGATTGGAATCCTGCCACAAATATTTGATCGCCAGGATGTCGACCGGACTGATCGAAGGATTAATCGCGAGCAGCGCACTGTCCGTGTCCTGTGCATAATCGGTCACTTGTTCTCCGTTGGGCCCCGGTTGCATAGGTTGCAAACGATTCTGGTTCGGCAATGCGAACGCAGGTCCCGGTGCAGGGGTCGCGGTCGGCACGGGCAGCGGAGTTACTGGCGGCGGGAAGGGATTGGTCGGCAGCAACGCCCCCTCGACCGGCGTCGGGACGGTGCCTCCATTTACAGAAGGTCCGCTGATTTGACGTGTCACATAAGTATAACCGGCAAAATCGCTGTGGTCATCGGTGTACCCGAGGATGGCCGCGCCGGTGGGATCGAAAACGATCTGGAAGTAATCCGACAAGTTGCGGTTCGGGCCGCCCACCAAAACCAATCCGCTCAACGAGATATTCGCGCCATGATGGGAATGGTCGCTGGCCTGGGCATACTGGAAATGCGGCGTCGCCGAAGTCGCGTCCGTGGTCACAGCATAGTAAACACGCCATGTCAGGTTTTTGTCGTTGGCGGGGTCGTTAATCGTCGCGTCAGTCGCGTACCAGGCGACACCCACAGAACCGGGCGTAGGTCCAGTGGCGAGCCACGGAAAGATATTGATCTTCAAACTTGTGTCGGCTGGGTCGCTCACCGGCACAGGATCGCTCCAAGTCACTCCATGGTCGGTCGAATGAATGAGAAGAACCTTTTGACCGTCGGAATAAACGCCGTAGACCGTACCCGGACCATTAAGATTTCCATTACCGTCCTTGTGATCGGCCGCTACCCGCATGGCAAAAAATAGATTACCGGGATTTGAGTTTGGCCTGGTCGCTGGCGTAATGAAGTAGCTCAACGGCGCGTTACCCGGTGTATTTAGCGGCGCCGGATTTTTAGACGGCTCGCCTACCGCGATACTGCCGTCGTTGCCGCTGATATAAACGGTGCCATCGAATTGATCGACATCGATCGAGCCGGTCTGGGGGAGATTGCCGACTTGCACGGCGGGTTCGTAAGTGAGACCCCCATCGGAAGATCGCTGCACGAATGCGATGCCGTTCGCGAAAAGGCGGTAATCCAAAAACACAATATTCGGTCCGAAGAAATTCATCCATTCGCGGTCATTAATCGGCACGCCTGTCCCAACATTTCCCAACGGATTGAATTGAAACGTCTGGCCTTTATCGAGTGAGCGTCCCACCGTGATATTCGCGGCCGTGAGGCTGGCGTATGCCAATACCGGATTCGGCGTTCCCAACAGGGCTCCGGTGCCAGTGTAGTTTCCGAAACCAAGCGCGATGTCGATATCCCCTCCGCCCAGTGCTCCTGCCTGAGCTCCCGGTATGCCGCCATTCGTGGTTTCGGAATCCGGCTGGCCCAGATAGGTTGGGTTACGCATGAACGGATCGTATTTCGGATTGGCGATGGATGAAGGCGCCGCCACTGCCGAAGGCGCGCTGGTCCTAGAGCGTTTATGCCGGCCAAAGGTGTTCTTTTCCGCTGTGGCTGACGACGCGGTCGG
>JBEEGU010000118.1:0-8367 GCA_041167025.1 Verrucomicrobiota bacterium | reverse complement strand
ATCACTTATTCGCAGGTCAGGGCATTGGTCGCGCCGCGCGAAAAATTACTTCGCTCCCAATATACCGGTGACGCGCTGGCCAAGAGCGTGAAAGAAGCGCGCGAATTGGCGTTGAAAGATCTGATCGACCGCCAGCTCATCATCCAGGCCTTCAAAAAGGAGAACTTTCAAATCCCCGATCATTTCGTCGATCAACGCATGCACGAAATCATTCAGGAAAATTTCGGGGGCGATCGCAATACCTTTATCAAAACGCTCGAGGCGCAGAATTATACCCTCGGAGAATTCAAGAAAATGGAAAGCGAGAGGATGATCGTTCAGGCCATGCGCAGCAAGAACGTGAATAAAAAGCCCGTCGTTTCTCCGCAGAAGATCGACGAATATTATCGTGTGCATCGAGAAGAATTCACGGCCAAGGAACAAATCAAACTTCGCATGATCATGATCCCGGCCCATGCCAACGATGGCAATGCGCCGGCGCAAAGAGCTATGGCCGAGGAAATCCTGAGCAAGCTTGCCAATGGCGCTGAATTCGATCGCATCGCCCAGATCTATTCGGAGGATAGCTCGCGCGATCTTGGTGGGGACTGGGGCTGGATCGAGCGAAAAACGTTGGCGCCACCGCTGGAAAAAGTCGCCTTCAATATGCCAGTGGGAAAGATCAGCAATATTATCGAGTTCAGTGGCAACTTTTACATTCTCAAGATCGAAGAAAAAAAGGGCGGAGCCACCAGGGCGCTGGCCGAGGTCCGCAGCGACATCGAGAAGAAACTGATCCAGCAGGAAGCGCAGGGCCTGCAAGAACGCTGGATCGCAAGTTTACGTTCCAAGGCCTTTATCCGGACCTTCTGAGTTTCTTTGGCGTTCAGGCCTGGTCATCCGACTAAGCTAGTCACGGATCGACTCCTCAGCTCAATCCTCTACTCAATCGAAGAGGAGAGGAAGAAAAGAACAGACCCCTTCGGTCACAACATCGTGTTAGTCATTGGCGTTGGACGTTGGACATTGAGCGTTGAGGTTACTGTTGGAGGTTGGGCGTTCCTTAACCTCCCCGCGAGAGTGTTCCATTTTCCCTTTCGCATTCTCGCCACTTGCTCACCGTGCCGTCTTGATGAAGATGCCTCATGCGCATCGGCATCACTCTAGGCGACTGCGCCGGGATCGGACCTGAAGTTGTTAACGCCGCACTCAGCTCCGGCCGCCTTCCCGCCATTGGGGAATACAAGATTATCGGTTCATACCCTGATTGCGAGCCCGGTCACCCATCTGGTCAAACGTCGCGCGCAGCCGCCACCGCGCTCGAAGAAGCCGCCACATTAGCCTGCCGCGGAGAACTCGACGCTGTCGTCACCGGTCCGATCCACAAAGCCCGGATGTACGAAGAAGGTTTTCGTTTTCCCGGGCAGACCGAATTCTTCGCTGCGCGCTGTGGGGTGGAAAATTTTGCCATGCTGCTGACCGGCGGGAAGATCACGGTCGCGCTCGTGACGACGCACATCCCGTTGAGCCAGGTAGCAACAGCTCTGACTAAATCCGAGATAGTCCGCGTGGGACTTTTACTCGCCGACTTTCTTCGTGCGCGATCGATTCAGACTCCTCGCGTCGTGGTCGCGGGATTGAATCCCCATGCCGGCGAGTCAGGGAAAATCGGACGCGAGGAGAGCGAAGTCATTGAACCAGCAGTCGCGGAGCTGCAGGCGGCCGTCAGCAGGACACGCCGATCTGGAATTTATTCCGGTCCGATATCGCCGGATACATTGTTCCACCGGCTCGTGGAAGGGGAATGGGACGCGGCCCTCTGCATGTACCACGATCAAGGTTTAATTCCGCTTAAGCTGCATGCCTTTCACGATGGCGTAAATGTCACGCTCGGTCTTCCTTTTCCGCGAACAAGCCCGGATCACGGCACCGCATTCGCCCTCGCCGGGAAAGGCAAAGCGCGACCCGATAGCATGATTGCCGCTCTTACCCTTGCGGCGGATCTGGCCGCAGCAAGAACCAGGAATTTACAATCGTGAGAATCGCGAAGTACCTTTCCGTTTTTAACATCGGACTGCAAAACACCTTCGTTTATCGCTGGAACTATTTTCTGCGCGCGCTGTTTGGACTGATTCCGTTGGCCGGGACGATTTTTTTGTGGCGAGCGGTGTTCAAGGAACGTGGCGGCGGTCTGCACGGCTACGACTACAGCTCGATGATCTATTATTATTTGTTGACCATTCTCGTGAGCAATTTGGTCACTCCGACGGAGGATGAATGGCAAATTGCCGCCGATATTCGGGACGGGCAGATCAACTCATTTTTAACGAAACCGATGAGCTACCTCGGTTATCGCTTCAGCATTTTTCTCAGTGGCCGCCTTGTTTATACGGCGGTCACTCTGCCTCCGATCGCGCTCATCTTTATCTACTTCCGCCATTACATCACGCTGCCCGCCAGCGTCATGACCTACATCTACGCGTTCATTTCGCTGGTCATGGCCGCTTTCATGCAGTTCTTCATCACCTATACCTTGGCCATGATGGCTTTCTGGATCCTGGAAATTTCAACCATCGTTTTCATCGTTTATTCATTCGAATATTTCCTCGGCGGACAAATGTTTCCGATCGACATCATGCCGGCAGGCGTGCAGGCGGTCATGAAATGGATGCCGTTCTATTATGAATTGTTTTGTCCGATCGCGATTTTCCTCGGCCGAATTCAAGGTGCGGCGATCGGCCAGGCTCTGGCAATCCAAGCGGGTTGGTTGCTCTTAACCTGGGCGGCTGCGGACCTGATGTGGAAGCGGGGTCTCGGCCATTATCAGGCCGTCGGCGGATAAAAGATGAGCGACGGCGCCGCGAGTGGCTGACATCCGTTCATTTGTCGAGACTACTCCACTTGCAATCGTCGGTCAGATTACGGGATCTTTGTCGGCAATCCCGCCGCTTTCCAGGCTTTGAATCCGCCCGCCATAAATTGAACGTTTTTGTAGCCCATCTTTTGCAAACTCTCGGCGGCAAGTGCGGAACGTCCGCCGCCTCCGCAATGTAAAATACTCACGGCATTAGCATCCGGGATCTCTTCTTCAATCCCCCATTCCAACGTGCCGCGGCTAATGTGAATCGCGCCCGGCACATGTTCCTCCGCCCATTCTTCCGCGTCCCGGACGTCGACCAGGACTGCCGCACCGCTGCCTATTTTCGCGGCCGCATCTTGTGCGGAAATTTCGATGACGTTTTTCTTCGCGTCGGCTACGAGCTTCTCATAACGATCGGCCATAAGTTTACGTATTAAAATTTACTCGTAACGCAACGCATCGATTGGATCGAGCCGCGATGCTTCACGCGCCGGATAGAAGCCGAAGAAAATGCCGACGGCGGCACTGACCAAAAATGCAATGAGCATCCAGAGCGGAGAAATCACCGTAGGCCAGCTCTTGATCATGGAAATGACTTTCGAGGCAATGACGCCGGCAACGATGCCGATCACGCCGCCCATGGCGCTGAGCACGACCGCTTCGATTAGGAATTGAGTAAGAATATCACGGCCGTGCGCGCCGACCGCCAGACGAACGCCGATCTCGCGAGTACGTTCGGTTACGCTGACGAGCATGATGTTCATGATGCCGATGCCACCGACGACAAGAGAGACGCAGGCGACAGCAAAGAGAAGTCCGGTCATAACGTCGGCGGTGGCGTTAGCGGTATCCGCGACTTCCTGCATGTTACGCACAGTGAAATCGTCATCGCGACCCGTCCGAATGTTGTGTCGTTGCCTCAACAGCGAGACAATCTGCTGCTGGGCCGCTGCGATCTGATCCTCCGACGCGATCTGGACATTGATGTTGCGGAGAGTCGTGCCGCCAGCGACGCGTTTCATGGCGCTGGTGTAAGGCATGACGACAACATCGTCCTGGTCCGTGCCTTGCAGGCTAAATCCTTTTTGAGTGAGCACACCAGTAATGACGAACGGAACGCCCTTGATCCGCAGGACCTGGCCCACAGGATCTTCGTCCCCGTAAATATTATATGCGGCGGTGTGTCCGATGACGCACACCTTGTTCGCGCTGCGGACGTCCTGTGACGTGAAAGACGCCCCGTCCGCGATTGACCACTGCCGGATGTCAAAGTATTCGGCGGATTCGCCCAGCACCCGCGTGAACCAATTTTGATTTCCGGCTGCGACTTGCGCGGTTGAGGCAACCTCTTCGCTTACTGCGATAACGCCTGGAACTTCGCGCCGGATCGCGTCAGCGTCGTCGATCTTCAACGTACCGGCGCCGCCGAACCCGGTGCGAATGCCGCTCGCGGTGATGCTGCCGGAGAAAACCTGGAGAATGTTTTGACCGAGACTGGCAATTTGCGCCTGGACTTGGGCTTTCGCGCCGTTACCAATGCTGACCATCGCGATAACGGCACCTACACCAATGATAATTCCAAGCGCGGTGAGAACGGATCGCAGTTTATTTTTGCGTAAGGCGCGTCCGGCAACTTTAAACGTGGAACCGAGTCTCATGGTTGAATCTCTTCCGTTTCCGGCTCAATGCTGCCGAGCCTGGCCATCTCCTCGGTCGCGATCAATCGTTGCGTAACAGCGCGGTCGGTTTTCACGATGCCGTCACGCATGACCACGTTCCTGCGTGCGTAAGATGCGATGTCCGATTCGTGCGTCACCATGATGACGGTGATGCCACGATTGTTGAGGTCTTGAAAAATTCCCATGATTTCGATGCTGGTCCGGCTGTCCAGATTTCCGGTCGGCTCATCCGCCAGCAATACTTCCGGATCGTTAATCAACGCGCGCGCAATCGCGACGCGTTGTTGCTGCCCACCGGAAAGCTGGCTCGGGTGATGGTCCTCACGCCCCGCTAGTCCGACCGATTTTAAAACCTCATCGGCCTTCGTGCGAAGTTCGGCGTTCGTTAGGCGGCGCGTGCCGTAAAGAAGCGGCAATTCCACATTTTCGCGCGCGGACGTGCGCGGCAGGAGATTGAAGCTTTGAAAAACGAAGCCTAGTTTCCCGTTGCGATAATCGGCGAGCTGATCGCGTTCGAGCGGGGAAACATCCTGGCCATCAAGCAGGTAACGGCCCCGGGTCGGACGATCGAGGCAACCAAGAATGTTCATAAGTGTCGATTTACCTGAGCCACTCGCCCCCATCAGTGCAACGAACTCGCCGGTCTGGATCTTCAGCGACACACCACGAACCGCATGCACTTCCATTTCGCCCGTGCGATAGATTTTGTGCACACCATCGAGTTCGACCACGACGCCGTTGCTTTGGTTCATGTCCGCCACGCGCGTTATCGCTCCTTGTATGATTACTTTAGAATCGACGCTGCCCACCGCCGAATGGATTCGTCGCCGGATTCGGCGACGTACCCGGACCGGCGGCGCCGGTGACGACGCGGTCGCCTTCCTTGAGACCTTCCGTTACTTCCGTCGAAATACTGTCGCTGATTCCGGTCTTAACCTGCACTGCTTTCGGTTGTCTGGCGCCCGCCGGGAGCACGTAAACCGTTCGCTCAACCCTTCGTTCACGGGCGGCCGCATCACGCGGACGTGACCCGCCTCCGGGAGAGCGACTCGCCGTCGGCGCCCCAGGCGATGCTTTCCCCTCGGACGATCCTTCTGGCGGACGAAAGCGCAGAGCGGCGTTGCTCACTTTCACTGCGTCGTCGCGATGCGCGATGATGATGGAAACGTTACCGGTCATGCCCGGTTTCAATTTCAAATCGGCATTGTTCACGCCGATGACCGTGTCGTACGTAACCACGTTCTGCACCGTGATCGGCGCATTGCGCACCTGCACGACTTGCCCGTGAAAGGTACGGGTCGGATATGCATCCACCGTGAAGTCGACTGTCTGATCGTTGGTCACCACACCGACGTCGGCCTCGGCCACGTTCGCGTCGATCTGCATTTTGCTCAGATCATTCGCAATTGCGAAGATCACCGGGGCCTGCAAGCTGGCAGCGACTGTCTGCCCGACATCGACGTTGCGCGAAATGACGACGCCATCGACGGGGGAGCGAATGGCGCAATGTTCCAGATCCGCGCGCGCTTTATCGAGGGCGCCCTGTTTGATTTTCACATTCGCTTCAGCCTGGTGCAGCGTTGCCGTGGCCTGGTCGAGATCTGCCTGCGCCGAATTTTGTTTGGCAACCAAAGACTGCGTGCGGGTCGCGTTCAGCCGGGCCAGTTCGAGCGCCGCCTGTGCGCTGGCAAGATCGCCCTCCGCTTGTGTCACCGTCGCTTGAAAAAGAACCGGATCGATCTGCGCCACCAAATCACCCGCTTTGACCTGAGAATTAAAATCAGCGAACAGCTTCTGAATGTTCCCCGACACCTGGCTGCCTACCTGCACGGTGACGACCGGATTCAATGTCCCGGTTGCGGTCACCGCCTGGATAATGGGTCCGCGGGTGACCGTGGTGGTCTGGTAGGTTGTGCCACCGGCGCCGGCACATTGCCGGAACAGAACCAAAGCGCCCAGCAGCGCAACCGCGATAAGAATCACCGGAATCCAGCGCTTCATGCAGTTGATCGTTGACTTCCCATATAACTAAGACAGGTGAAACGGGTGCGGCGTTACATCGAAATCTACTCCATCATGCTGCGTAATTCGCTCATTCGTTCGATGAACTTTAAAGCGAATTTCCTCCTCTGGATGCTGGTCGAAGTCCTTTGGTTTGTCGGTCAGATCTTTTTTTTCAGCATTATCTTCGCGAATGTTGATCGGATTGGCGACTGGTCCAAATGGGAAGTCGTCCTGCTGGTGGGGACGCATCAAATTATTGCTCAAATATTTCAAGCCTTCTTTTTCGTTAACATTGCAAATATTCCAGAACTGGTCCGGACCGGGAAACTGGATTCACTTCTCGTTTTACCCATCGACAGTCAATTTGCCGTCTCCAGTAAACAATTCGACCTCGACAGTATCATCAACGCGATCGTCGGTGCGGCCATTGTCATCCTTTCCCTGTCCAATCTTGGCATCGTTCCCAGTCCGCTCTCTGTCGTGCTCTATCTCGCCGCCATCGCCTTCGGCGTGGCCGTCCACTACTCGATCATGCTCAGTCTGGCCGCGATCAGTTTTTGGATCATCCGCGCGCAGGGCCTGGTTTACGGTTATTTTAATTTCCTTAATATCGCTCGGTACCCCGATGTCATCTTTCCCCGGGTTTTCCGCTTCATTTTCGGGTGGATCATTCCGGTTATCATCATTGCCAATATTCCCGCGCGCCTCCTGATCAAGCCGTTGGAGCAACCAGCTTGGTTGATGACTCACCTCGTTCTTGCCTCTCTCATCATATTCTGGCTGGCGCGTTCTTTCTGGCGTTTCGCACTGCAACATTATTCCAGCGCCAGCTCGTAAACCGGACGATTTGACCGCCAAATCAGGGTCATTTTCGAGGACAAATCTCCGCTTGCGAGTTGGGCGAAATGTTCTTAATTAAGCCTCCATTTTGGCGCCGCATTCCAGGCGTCTGATTGAGTTTATGGCCAAATCAAAGAAAAAGAGTCCCCCTGCCCGGAAGACAACCGCTCCCGCCCCCAAAGCACGCGGCAAGGTCTCTGCCGTGAAATCAGCGCCGAAAAAGTCTGCGCCGGGCAAAAGCGACGCGGGGAAACGGCCGGTAAAATCGGCGCGCTCAAAAGAAGTAAATCATGCGCCGGATACGATGACTTTGCTCGGTAAGAATCATCGGGAGCGCAAGCTCGACCCGTTCACCCGCCAGCAGAAGGACAAGTTGCTGCAATTGCGCGACGCCATGGTCGACTCAATGGCCGGAGTAGCGCAAGACACGCTGCGTTCGCGGGCCGAAGGCAGCGAAGCATCTGCGTTTGGGATGCATCAGGCCGATGCCGGGTCCGATGCCTATGATCGCGATTTCGCTCTCAGCTTACTTTCACAGGAGCAGGATGCGCTTTATGAAATCGATCAGGCTCTAAAACGCATCGAGATGGGCTCGTACGGCACGTGCGAAATGTCGGGCAAAGCGATTCCGCGGGCACGCCTCGAAGCTATTCCTTT
The DNA here is from genome assembly GCA_041167025.1 of Verrucomicrobiota bacterium. Classification (GTDB taxonomy): domain Bacteria; phylum Verrucomicrobiota; class Verrucomicrobiia; order Chthoniobacterales; family UBA10450; genus DATFCK01. The sequence continues at coordinate 348 of JBEEGU010000118.1, read as the reverse complement.
TGCGCGTTTCACCGTCGAATGCCAATCGCAACTGGAGAAGCAAAATAGAGCCTCGCGCGTACGTCAATCCGTCACCTCGCTCTTCGGTCTCACCGACGAGGAAGGTGGCGAGACGGAGGAAGAAGAGCCAGCTCAGACCGAGACGAAAGAGTAATTCAGCATGGCCCAAGAAATCATCACTCTCGAGTGCACCGAAGCCAAGGCCCTGGGGAAGCCTGTCTCGCGTTACATGACCACGCGAAACAAGAAAAGTCCCCAAACCCCTAATCGCCTCGAGAAAAAGAAGTACAATCCATTTCTCAGACGCCGGACCCTTCACCGCGAGACTAGGTAATTTTCATGCAACCA
>JBEEGU010000117.1:0-5400 GCA_041167025.1 Verrucomicrobiota bacterium | reverse complement strand
CGATTACTTCATCCGCGAGCGATATGTTCAGCCGAGGCGCCGCGCAAAATGGAAATTCGCTCTTGCGAGGAACGAGCGGCAAGAGGGGCACTTCTTCATCCCAGGAGCACGATAACGAACAACCGATAAAGCTGCTTGAGCGTGAACTGCGAGGCTTAAGGCAAGATCTACGACGGGCGGTGCGCGCCTATGTCGCGCGGATGGAGATTGGATTAGCCCAGAGCGCAGCGGTCATTGCCAGTTACGGGACGAATGGTTCGTTGCCGCGAGAGCGAATGCGCGAGATCCGCGATCTCACGATCATGCTTCGTAACCGTAACCTAAGTCCTGAGAAAAGAAGAGGCAGCGACCTGCGCGAAATCGATTCGCTCATTAGCGAACTGCGTTTGGCAACGCATTCCGGCGATAACAGAGACAAAGGGCATTAATCAACTGCCGCCCACAGCGTAGCCTTGGAGCTTTTACTCGCCGGGTACCTTTGCCGGGCGAGGCAACGTTTCTGCCGAAATTTCGCCGGGGCCTGGATCGGCCGAGCGATAGAACGTCTTTTTCGGTTCCCGGCGGACTTCTTCGGATGGGCCAAACAGGCCACATCCGGTGAACGCCAGAAATGCGGTAAGCAAGAGTCCCGCGATGCCAAGTCGATTCATCTGTAGCCGTTTCGGTCAGCGAAGCGCGTTGCCCCTAGGATCAGGTCAGGTGCCGGAGAGTCGCGGCCGCAAGAGGGCCCGAGTTCAATCTCAGATCGTCTCGACAAACGGTTGATGGCGGATGTCCTCGGCCGCGGCGGCGTAAACCGCGTCTTCGGCAATGTTGGTAGCGTGATCACCTACTCGTTCGAGACAGCGCGAGACGAAAATCAAGTTTAAATAGCCCCGGAGCTGATCTGGATCCTGCGCCATCCGCTCGATCAGGCGTCGGTTTGCCGACGCGTTCATCGCATCCAGTTTTTCATCACGCGGAATAATGGCTCGGGCAAGTTGCACATCTTCGCGCACGTAGGCATCGATACTGTCTTTGAACATCGATAACGCATGCCGGTAGATCGGCACGATCCATTCGACTTCACTGAGCGCGGGGTGCTGATTCAGTTTGCGTGCTCTGCGAGCGATGTTTGTCGCTTGATCAGCAACTCGTTCGATGTTGGGAGAAAGCTTCATCGCGGAAACGACGCGCCGCAGATCCGATGCAACCGGTTGAAATCGCAGCAACAGGTCGATCCCATCTTTGTCCATTTGCTTCTCTAGTTGATCAATTTCTTCATCATCGGCGATCGCGTGGGTGCAAAGGTCATCATCGCGTTGCAACAATCCATTGACCGCTCGGTCGAGGCTGCGCTCGGTCAGTCCCGCCATCATCAGAACGTTATTGCGCAGCGAAGAAAGAGCTTCGTCAAACGTCCCGAGTATATGTTTTTGCGCAATCATCTCGATCAGCCAAATCGGCCTGTGATGTAATCCTCCGTTCGGCGTTCGCTTGGATTCGAGAAAATCTTCGCGGTTGGCGCGAACTCAACCAGCCGGCCGAGATAAAAGAAAGCGGTATGATCAGAGCACCGTCCGGCCTGTTGCATGTTGTGCGTCACGATGACCATGGTGTATTGCGTTTTCAATTGGTGGATTAACTCTTCAATTTTTGCCGTTGCGATGGGGTCGAGTGCCGAACAAGGCTCGTCCATGAGAATGATTTCTGGTTCGACCGCTAGGGCGCGGGCGATACAAAGGCGTTGTTGCTGACCGCCAGACAGCCCGAGAGCGTTTTTGTCCAGCCGATCTTTTACTTCATCCCAAAGCGCAGCTGCTCGCAGACTTGTTTCAACTGCTTCATCGAGCCGCGAACTTTTGCTCACCCCGGCGATGCGAAGGCCATAGGCGATATTGTCATAAATCGATTTCGGAAATGGATTCGATTTTTGAAACACCATTCCGACACGCCGGCGAAGCGCGACCGGATCGAGGGCGGGAGCATTAATATTGATTCCATTGATGCGAATTTGTCCCCCGGTAATCTGCGCGCCTTCGATCAGGTCGTTCATTCGATTAATCGAACGAAGCAAAGTCGTTTTGCCGCACCCGGACGGACCAATGAAGGCGGTCACGGCGCGCGGCTGAATTTGCAGTGAGATATCGTGGAGGACCTGATGGTTGCCATAGGCGAAATCGACGTCATCAATATCGATAATCGCAGCCACCTCGACCTCGCTTTGGCTTTGGTCCGTCTGACGTGGGATTTGTTGTGGGAGGCTAATAGGCATGTCGATCAAGCTTACCATGATAAGCGCCTCCTTTGTCTTTCACGCAGTAGAACGGACGTCAATGTGATCAACATCACGAGTACGAGAAAAACGAATGCGGTACCATATTGCACGCGCTCGGTGTATTCGTTCTGCGGAATTTTTGAGCTGACCACATAAATGTGATAAGGCAGCGCCATAACGCCCTGGAAAAAGAAATCGGTCCAGTGACTGACCTGCCACGGCATTTCGTCACGCATGGCATAAGCGGCCGTGAACATGATGGGCGCGGTTTCCCCGGCGACCCGGGCAATCCCCAAAATTGAGGAAGTCAAAATACCAGGCAGCGCATACGGCAGGACGTTTTTGCGGATGGTTTGCCATTTCGTCGCGCCGAGCGCGAGGGAGCCCTCGCGCAAGCCCTGCGGCACCGCACGCAAAGATTCTTCGCTGGCAGTGATGATAGCCGGCAAAACCATCAAGCCCAGGGTAAACCAGCCCGCGAGCAACGAGACGTTCCATCCAAAAAAAATGACAAACAAACCGAAGCCGAAAAGGCCAAACACGATGGACGGAACACCGGCGAGATTAAGAATCGCCACGCGGATGAGCTGAATGAATGCGCCGTTACGGCTGTATTCGCTGAGATAGATTGCACTGCTGATACCGACGAGCAGCGCCAGCACCATCGAGCCAATGACGAGCAGGGCTGTCCCGACGATGCATGGCCAGATGCCGCCGGCCGAATAAGCGATACTGCTGGCCTCAATTTCTCCTGGGTGTTGTTTTTTCCATTCGCGAAACTCGCGATCACTCAGCTCCATCTTCTTACCTCCGTGCTCGAAGACGTAGAGGGTTTGCGGCGGCTGGGTCAGGAACTTCAGATTAACAAACGGAGCGGCACGCGTGAAAATGGTGCGGCTTCCTTTGATCCCGATATCGAGAAAAATGTAAGTGGCGCAAAGCAAGATGAAGTAGGTGGCGAGCCGAAACCCCCAGAAAGTCAGTTGTTCGACCAGTCGCGCCCGGCGTCTGTTGGAAGGTGCCGTCATTTCAACCAATGCTCATGCGGTAACGGCCAACGATCTTTTGGGCGAGATAATTGATACCGAGAGTGAGAACGAAAAGAACCAAGCCGACCATAAAGAGAGCGCGGTAATGAATGCTGCCGCGAACCACTTCGCCCATCTCCTGCGCGATGATGCCGGTCATCGTGTGCACGGGTTGGAAAAACGCGCCGAGCCCCTGCGTGAAGTCGGGAATGGCGATGCGATTGCCGGCGCAGAGTAGGACGACCATGGTCTCTCCAATGACCCGCCCCAGGCCCAGCAATATCGCCGAAATAATCCCGGAAAGCGCGGCAGGCACCAGCACCCGTCCGACAGTTTGCAGACGATTGGCTCCGAGCGCGTAGGATGCCTCTTTGAAGCCGCGTGGTACATTTCGCAGCGCGTCCTCCGCCAGAGTGAAAATGGTTGGGACTGCCATCAGCGCGAGCAAGCAACCGGCGGTGAATACATTCAATCGTTCACTGATTGGAAAAAAAGGAACCCATTTCATCAGCGGCCATTGCGAGAATGCGCGGATCGCCTGGCCCACGACGGCAATCCCAAAAAATCCGAGCACCACCGAGGGAATGGCCGAGATAAATTCAATATAAGGTTTGATCAGGCTTTTCTCGCCACGCCCGGCGACTTCGCTCACGTAAATCGCAGCGGAAACCCCGAGCGGCACAGCGAGGGTGAGGGCGACTCCTGCCACCAATATCGAGCCGACGAGCAATGGAATAATGCCATACCAGTCCTGCCAAAAACTTGCTGTGACCCAATTCGTGCCGAACAAAAACGAAGTGACGGTCCGGTAAGCGGGAACTGGTTGGTGCGGGTCCCAACTCCGAAGCTGCGCCGAGGCCGAAGGAAACTGCGCGATATAATTACGCGCGTTCGATTTCCACTTCTGAAATGACTTCTCAGCTTGGGGATTCGTCAATGGTGGCGGTGAAGCCAGGAGCGTTTGGATTTTGCCCGATATAGACGACGCGATTCCGTCAAATTTTCCGGCCGCCGAGCGGAGGGCGACGAGTCCCTGAGCCAGAACTGTGGGCGGTATTGCGGCCGCCGCGCGATCATCAGAGTCTGTCGCGGAGGTACCGGCTTCGCTGGCGTGTCCGACCAGGGCGGCGCGCAAAGCGATGGCCTGCTCGCCCGCATCCGAGACAAGGCCGTTCAACTCTTCCGCGGCATCACTGAATGCGTTGGCAAATTGGTCAAATTGAGCAAGCCCAGGTTGGTTAGGTTGCGCGCCCGCTTCCTGCAAGCGGATGTCACTGAGCTGCCGCGAGAGGGAAGAATGACGATCGGCTTGCGTCCGGATGATATCGACGAACTCGAGACCGGCCCGCCGGTAGAGCCGGATACTTTTCAGGTTTTGCTCAAAAAATCCGAAGCCCTCGCGAACCAGGAACACCGTGATCAAGGTCAGAACGACGATTGCGACCAGGGCGTTACTGCCGAAGAAAGCTTTGATAACTGCCTCGGTCGTAAAACGCGCGCGTCGGTGAGCGCCGGACGCAATTTCGGCCGGGGGGACTGCCGCTGAAAGTTCCACAAAGTTGACGATGCGGAGGGCGGGTCGGACCAGCAAACCAAATTATGTTACGTTTCTGTGACGGCCGATTGCGGGTGGGTCGGCTCGAGCGGGAGGGCAATGCTCACGGTCGTTCCGAGACCCAATCGGCTCTCCGCCTGGACGCTTCCGCCGTGCATTTGAGCGATGTGCTTGACGATGGAGAGGCCTAAACCAGTCCCACCCATCTCTGTGCTCCGTGCCTTGTCCGCGCGATAAAATCTTTCAAAGATCCGCGGCAGGTCGGCCTCGCTAATACCTACGCCCGTGTCGCTCACGCTCAATACGATTTGGTTGTCGTGCCGTTGCCCTTGCAGGCGGATCTTTCCGCCAGGATTGGAATATTTGAGAGCGTTATCGAGCAGGTTATAAAGCACCTCCTGTAAGCGCGTCTCGTCGGCTCGAAGAATCGGAAGATTCGGCGCTACGGTTACCTCAATGCTTAGCTTCCTTTCGGCGAACTTCTTGCCCCAGTCGCGTACAATTCCGGCAAAAAGTTCGCTTAGCCGCACTTCTGAAAACTGCATATTCGGGTTGGAGGA
>JBEEGU010000116.1:0-4427 GCA_041167025.1 Verrucomicrobiota bacterium | reverse complement strand
CGCCAACCACAGCTTAAAAGGCATGTTTCGTCCATGTCGAAAGCTTTTGCGGCTGTGCTTTTCCCCCTAATCAATGCCCGACTATCGCGAAACAAATTGATTCCGAGCGGTCGGGCGAACTTTCCCCTTTCCCGCGTGCGAAAGTAGGTCAACATCCGATCCACATGGCGAACAACCAGACGACGCATACCTCCAGCCCGGATGTGTCGGTGACCAATCCCGCGGTGGTGGTCGGAGGAATTGGCGCGATTGGCCGCAAATTTTTGGCGGAAGTGGGTAGTCTGTTTTGGTTTGCGGTTGATACCGTGACCGAGGTCATTGACTTCGCCCGCCGCGGGCGACCTCCGTTCCGCGCCGCAACATTTTTTCAGAGCGCGGAGCGCGCTGGGGTCGAGTCCGTTCCGCTGGTCGCGCTGGTTTCTTTTTTTCTGGGACTGACCATGGCTCTTTTGACCGGCTATCAACTGCAACGATTCGGGACGGAGCGTCTGGTTCCTGGTCTGGTTGCGATCGCTTTCACCCGCGAACTCGGCCCGCTCATTACCGGCATCATGCTCGCTGCGCGAATCGGCGCGGCCTTCACGGCCGAGCTGGGAACAATGAAGGTGAACGAAGAAGTGGAAGCGATCGAGGCGATGGGGATAGGCCCTCTTCGTTTCCTGGTCGCGCCCCGCGTCCTGGCGCTTTTCTTCCTGATGCCGTGTCTTTCTACGGCCTCAAACATGGCGGCAATTTTTGCCACAAGTCTGATCTCGCACGCCTATTTCAGCATCGCCTGGGTTTATTTTCTGGATTTGGTGAAAGATGCTCTGCTGGTTCGGGACATCATCACCGGAGCGCTCAAGAGTCTGATTTTCGGGATGCTCATCGCGACGATCGCGTGCTATCGAGGGTTTACGGTTAAAGGCGGCGCGGAAGGGGTAGGCGCCTCGACCACGTCGAGTGTGGTCACCGCGATTACGACGGTGATTGGGTTCGACACCCTCTACAATATTATTTACACGGTCTTTTTTCCGACATGAGCGCGCCCCTCTCACATGTGGTCGAGCTGCGCGACGTGGAAAAGCACTTCGAAGACAAACCCGTCCTCGATGGCGTCTCACTGACCGTCGCCCCGCTGGAGCGGCTGGTGATCATGGGTCAAAGCGGTAGCGGCAAAAGTACGATTCTTCGTTTGATTCTCGGAATTATGCCCCCGGACTCCGGCGAGATTTTTTTCAAGCAATTCGAAATCACACGGTTGAATCGGCGCAAATTGCAACAAGTCCGCCGGCACATCGGAATGGTCTATCAATATTCCGCCCTACTCAGTTCCCTAAACGTTCGCGACAATGTCGCGCTTCCGCTGGAGGAACTGACGGACAAGTCTGAAGACGAGATCGAACGGATCGTGGATGAAAAGCTCGACATGGTAGGCATGAAGGAAGCAAAAGCGATGATGCCATCAGAACTGAGCGGCGGCATGAGAAAACGGGTCAGTCTCGCTCGAGCCCTGGTGATGGAGCCCGAACTGATTCTTTTCGATGAGCCGACCGCCGGCCTCGATCCGGTCATCAGTTCCGTGATCGACGAGTTGATTATCAGTCTGACGGAGAAATCCAAGGTAACTTCGATTATCGTCACCCATGAAATGGCCAGTGCGTTTCGCGTCGGCACACGCATGGCTATGCTTTACCATGGAAAAATTATTGAGGACGGTCCGACCGAGCAATTCAAACAATCACAAAATCCAGTCGTGCGCCAGTTCTTGAGCGGAAGCACGGTAGGCCCCATTTTGGAAGGAACTCAGGATGCAATTGCGACGAAATGAAATAATGACAGGCCTGCTCGTGATGGGCACGGTAGTCGTAATTGCCGGCACGCTCATTCTTTTGGGCGCACCAGGCCTTTTCCGGCCGTTAACGACCTATCGGATTTATTTCGACAACGCAGCTGGAATCAAACTCGGCGCCCCGGTTCTTCTCGCCGGACGAAAGATCGGACAGGTGCAAAAGCTCTATTCGCCGGTCTCCCCGGAAGAAGATCGACGGGCGCAAGAAGAGCAGGCAGCGATGCATCCGCCGGCTCCGAATACGACGCCGGCGCCGCAGAATGACAAACCAAAGTTTGAAGTCCGCGTTGATGTGCAGGTCGATAAGAGCGCTCTGGTTTACCGGGATGCGCACGCGCGGATGATTTCGCTCGGGTTGCTTGGCGAAATGGCGATCGACTTCACTCAGGGAACAGAAAGCTCAGGCCGCGCGCATGACGCCGAAATGTTCGCGGGCGAGCGAACGCCCGATTTCTCCGAGGCCGCGGCTAAATTGCTCGAGGTGGTGGAACCGGTGGCGAAGGAGGCGACAGCGACCATGAAAGAACTCGAGGCCACCGCCCAGAATCTCAATCAAATTACGGACGAAGACTCAGAGCTGAACCAGGCGCTCGGTGAATTCAAAACTTTTGGCGAACATCTGGTCACGCTGACTGCTCCAGAAGGCCCGTTGACGGTGTCGCTCAACAATATCGAAAAGATCAGTCACCAGCTCTCCGATAACGATAACATTAAAGTGACTCTGCAAAACTTTCGGGCCTCCTCCGAAAAATTGAAATCGCTCATGCGCGACGTGGAGCCAGTTGGACGCAACATCGCGGAATTTAGCGAAACGGTGAAGACACAGCCGTGGCGGCTGATCTGGCCGAGCACAAAGAAAGCTCCTGAAAAGGCGCCGGGCCCAAGCCCATCGGAGGCGACGATCACGGTGCGAAAAAGCACCAAAGCGAAAACCACGCCCACTCCGGCCCGGAATACGCGGGACGGCACTCGTTAGGCTTTTGTAGCAGGCATCGTAGCCTTTTCGGTCTGCGAAGCGCGGCACTCGCGTTGCAAACCCCCGCGCGCCGCGTCGCCCAGATAACGACATCTGCAGACCAAGCGGCGATGATGGTTGGCCAGGCGCCCCTCCCGGGAAACTAGGCCGCTTTTTCTTCCAGGCGCGCTTGTAGAAATTTTAGAATCGCCGCTTCGCCGGAACGAAGATCGATCTCTTCGTTTTCCAAGCCTTCCTTCGCTTTCTGTTTCAAACCTTCGATCGCGCTGCCGCCGAGATATGTTTCGAGCACAGCCGGATGCACATAGCACTTCCGGCAAATGGCCGGCGTGTTGCCCAGGATCTTCGAGACCGCGCCAATCGCGTCCTTGATATTCGCTTTGGCTTGTTTCTTGGTCTCAAAGGCGCCCACTACATTGAGCGCCATCGCAGCGAGAACGGTCCCGGCCCAGGTGCGAAAATCTTTAGCCGTGAAATCTTCTCCGGTGATCTCCCGCAGATAATCGTTGACGTCCTGCGACGTGATGTTGCACACGTTTCCGTCATCGTCGATGTACTGAAACAATTCCTGCCCTGGCAAATCCTGCAACCTGGAAATGATTTTCGCCGTGCGCCGGTCGGTCACATCCACCTCATGATTAATCCCACTCTTGCCGCGGAAGCGAAAACGCATCTTGGATCCTTTCACGTCGACGTGCCGATCTCGCATCGTGGTCAGGCCAAACGATTTATTCTCGCGCGCATATTCCTCGTTACCGACGCGGATAAATGTCCGCTCGAGCAATTGTACCACCGTGGCGAGAACTTTATTCCGCGGCAGACCGGGTAAGCCCATGTGCTCTTCCACCCGTTTCCGAATCTTCGGCAGGGCGCGACCGAAAATGAGCATCTTCTCATACTTATTTTCATCCCGGACCTCCCGCCAGCGCTCGTGATAACGATATTGCTTTCGCCGCCGCGCATCCCGGCCGGTGGCCTGAATGTGCCCGTTCGGCGACGGGCAGATCCAAACGTCGGTGTAAGCCGGCGGAACCGCGAGACGCTTGATCCGAAGCAGTCGCTGTTCGTCCCGAATCGGTTTCCCTTCGGTATCGAAATATTCGAAATCATCGCCTTTCGCTTTACGTGTGTAGCCAGTCTGATCGTCACTGACGTAACGCAATCCAGCCTCCTCGGCGACCTCGACCGGATCCGTCACGATTTTTAGGGCGGCGATTTTGCTTTTTTCTTTTCGAATCTTTTTTCCAATGGCGTGCACCTAGTTAAATCGCAGGGCAGAGCTGCCGTGGCGGTGCAAGCTGTAGTCGTCGACCTCAGGACAACGTGATGCGCGGCCGCTTTTCAACCAGCGCGGCGCTTCGCAGAGCGTAGCGTCCACAGGAGCCGATGAACCTGATCGCCGCCTACGAGCCGTAGCTCTTCGTGAATTTCTTCTTCGACTCCGATTCGCTCGATGTGATGGAAGGTTCCGAGGGGGCGGGCTCCTGATCAGAGGGTGAAGGAGCACTGGTTGGTGGGGACGCAGCCGGCTCGCCCGCGGATTGTGTCGGGGCCTCGCCCTTCTGCGCCTGGGCCACCTCGACAAAAGCCATTTGCAGATTCGAGATGGCGTTCCGCAAT
>JBEEGU010000115.1:0-8091 GCA_041167025.1 Verrucomicrobiota bacterium | reverse complement strand
TGCCTCCATGACCACGCGCGGATCGCACGTGAAAACACCATCGACATCGGTGAAGATCTGGCAGGCGTCCGCGTTCAACGCGCCGGCGAGCGCGATAGCGGTCAGATCGGACCCACCACGGCCGAGTGTCGTGGTTTCGCCCTCCGCGGTTTGGCCCTGAAATCCCGCAACGATCACAATATAATCATCGGCCAAAAGTTCGTGGATCTGGCGCGGACTGATATTGGCGATCCGCGCTTTGGTGTGGCTGCGATCGGTCAGGATTCCCGCCTCGGCCCCGGTCAACGAAATCGCTTTGCCGCCGAGCGCATTCACCGCCATCGCGGTAAGGGCTGTCGCGGCACGCTCCCCGGTCGCGAGCAAGATGTCCAATTCACGTTCAGTCGGTTCCGCGGACATATCATTCGCGAGCTTGATCAGGTTGTCCGTCACCCCTGCCATCGCCGAGATCACTGCGACGACGCGACAACCTTCCTTTTGCGTTTCAAGCAAACGCCGCGCGACGTTTCGAATGCGTTCTGCATCGCCCACGGAAGTGCCGCCGTATTTTTGGACAATCAGGCGCATGATGCGATTGCAGAGGCGGAGGACGCGGAAGAGTAAGACACAAGCCGAATCCGTTTTCGCTCAAGTAGCGCCTGTGTCAAATCAATCAAGCGCGCGAAGAACGTCATCGGTATTGGCCGCAACCGCTTTGATTTCCCCCACCCGGCCCGCGAGTGCATCGGGATCCTTCAATCCATGTCCGGTCACTGTGCAGACAATCCGGCTGGCCTCGGCGATTTTGGCAAACGAATAAACTGCCGATCGATCGTTGCAACATTTGAACAGTCCGGCGATCGACGCAGCGCTGGCCGGCTCAACAAAAATCCCTTCATTCCTCGCCAGCCAAGTCTGCGCCTCGAGGATTTCTTCGTCGGTTACGATATCGACTGCTCCTTTCGACTCGTTCACGGCGGCATCCGCTTGTGTCCAACTCGCTGGATTTCCTATGCGGATGGCTGACGCGATCGTTTCCGGGTTTTCGATCACGCGGTTGTGAAAGATGGGAGCCGCGCCCGCGGCCTGGAAACCGATCATCGCCGGCAATTTCGAAGACTTCTCTTGTGCGCGATATTCCCGATAGCCGGCCCAGTACGCCGTGATGTTGCCGGCGTTTCCCACCGGCAGCAGGTGCAGATCGGGCGCGTCTCCTAAGACATCGATGATTTCGAACGCGGCGGTTTTCTGTCCGGCGATACGATTTGGATTGATCGAATTGACGATCGAAAAACCTTCGCGCTGGCCGAGCTCGCGCACAACGCGCAGCGCATCGTCGAAGTTGCCATCGATGGCGACAATCTTCGCCCCATAAACAAATGCCTGCAGCAATTTGCCACGGGCAATTTTCCCGGCGGGCAAAATCACAGCGCACTTCATCTGAGCGCGGGCGGCGTAGGCGGCGGCCGAAGCGGACGTGTTTCCGGTCGAGGCACAAATCAGAGTGCGCGCCCCCTGTTCGATCGCCTTGGAGACAGCGACGGTCATTCCGCGATCCTTGAACGACCCGGTTGGGTTAAGCCCTTCATATTTCACAAAAACTTCGCAACGGCGGCCGACGCGCTCGCTCAAGCGTGGCGAATAAATCAACGGCGTATTTCCTTCGCCTAACGAAATCACAGGAGTGGCATCGGAGACCGGAAGATATTCGCGGTAACGATCGATGACTCCCCTGCTCTCTCGTGGGCGGATGGTTGTGTTTTGCATCGGCAGTGAAATTCGAAATGAACTCTACCATTTGTCGAATGAAAATCTGACTGGAAATCATAGGTGGATCGGGCGCTCCGCGCGCGATGTTGGAAAACCAGCGGCCTGGCCGCTCAAATTGTTAGCAGCTTCGCTGTTTTGTTTAGCATCGCCGTCCGAGCCGGACGGGCATTTGGAGTGGCCGATCCCACGTGACCAAATCAGGCGGGCGTCGTGTCCCCCAAAAGGGCGACGACTACAGATTGCGCTGGCGGGCTCGCGTGAGCTCGCCTTTCTATTCACATTACCGTTGGAAAATCTTTAGCAGCTTCGCTGTCACAATTAGCATCGCCCGACGGAGCGGCCGATCCCAGAGGGCGACGATTACCGCCGGGTTCGCGGAGCTCGCCCCTCCATTCAATTCACGCCGTCGAGCGCGAAAAGGCATTGCAAAGCATGCGCGGTTGTTTTCCGGTAGCGAGATGGTCCCGGTCGTGTTCATTTGGGGGGCCCACACCTTATGCCCGAGCTGACAAAAGAGGAAAAATTGCGACTTCTCACCCTCATGCTGGAGAGCCGGCATGCCGATTTACGCGAGCAAAACCTCAACCGCCAGGGCAAAGGACATTTTCACGTTTCCGGCATGGGCCACGAAGCGCTCGCTGCCATCGGGCAGTTGATGGAACCGAACGATTACACGGTTCCTTATTATCGCGATCGCGGTTTGGTTCTCGGACGCGGGATGACAACCCAGGAACTCGCCCTGGAATATTTCGCCAAACAAAATACCGGCAGCGGCGGCAGGCAGATGCCCTCGCACTACAGCCATCGGAAACTCAACATCTGGAGCGTGCCAACGCCTACCGGTTCACAACTGCTGCCGGCGTGCGGGATTGGCTGGGGCCTCAAGCTCGATGGCAAACAGAATCTTGTTGTTACCACCATCGGCGATGCCGCAACGCGGCAGGGCGATTTTTTCGAAGCGATATGTTTTGCTCTCGAAAAAAAATTGCCGGTCCTTTTTGTCGTAGAAGACAACGCCTACGGTATTAGCAGTCCAACGCGAAAAATTAATCCGCTCGCCCTCGGCGTCCTACCTTTGGACCAGTGGCAGCAGCTCGACGGCGGGAATGTCGAACAAATTTACGAGGCGACTGCACAAGCGTTCGATCATATCCGTGCGGGCAACGGTCCGATGTTCTTCTGGGTGACGATGGAGCGGCTGTCGAGCCATACCAGCACTGACGATCACAAGTTATATCGAAGCGCGGAAGAACTGGCCGGGCTGGAGAAATGCGACCCCGTCAAATGTTGGAAAGATCAGTTAATCAACGAAGGCGGTCTGACCGCTGAAGAATTCGCGCGCCTCGATAACGAGATCAAAGAACGCATCCGCGCAGAATACACCGAAGCGGAATCAGCTGAAAATCCATCACCGCAAAAAGTCGCGTTCAATGTCCACGGTTCACCGCGGGCACTAACTGATGAAGTTTTGCCGCCGGGAAAATATCGGATCGGCGACACCATCAACATGACGCTGCGGGCCGGACTTAAAGAAGATGCGCGACGCATCATTTTCGGGGAGGACGTGGAGGATCCGAAGGGAGGCGTCTTTCGGCTGACACAAAAATTATCGACCGAATTTCCGAAACAGGTTTTTAATTCGCCTCTGGCGGAATCGACCATTCTCGGTGTGGCCTGCGGGCTCGCCAGCTACGGAATGCGCCCGGTCTTTGAATTGCAGTTCGTCGATTTCATTTACCCGGGCTTCAATCAGCTCGCGACCAACATCTCGACGATACGCTGGCGTTCATTCGGCAACTGGAAATGTCCCGCGGTGATTTACGCTCCTTACGGCGCTTATCTTCCGGGTGGCAGCTTATGGCACAGTCAGGCGAATGAAGCGGTTTTCGCCCATTTTCCCGGGCTCAGCGTTGTGGTTCCAAGCACGCCGGAAGATGCCGCTGGTTTGCTCTGGACGGCAATGCATGGCGAGGATCCGGTTATTTTTCTTATCCCCAAACATTTGCTTTGGGCGGAACGGGAATCGACCGAACCGGTTCGCGCTGTTCCTTTCGGGAGCGCGCGAAAACATCGTGAAGGTGCTGATCTGACTTTGGTTGCATGGGGCAATACGATTGAAAAATCGCTCGAGGCGCTCGATCAGCTCGGCGACGAAACGAGCGTGGAGCTGATCGATCTGCGTTCGATCGTGCCGTGGGACAAAGAAGCGATCGAGGAATCAGTGCGGAAAACCGGGCGACTGATCGTGGTGCAGGAAGACACCGAGAATTGCAGTGTGGGCCAGATGATCATCTCGCATGTTAGCGGCCAACCGGACTTGTGGAACGCAATGATCAGTCCGCCAATACTCGTGAGCAAAGGCAATGTCATGATTGGCTATAATCCAATCTATGAATACGCCGCGCTACCGGATGTGGAACGCATCCTCGGCGCAATTAACCTTTCCATTTCCACGAAACACCAGAGGGCGAAAGTGACTGCGCTGGAGAAATCGGACCCTGCAACGTCAGCAGTCGCGCCTCAATCGACATCCCCCAGCCCGGCTCCGGCCACACGCAAAGCGAACGCCGCTCATCACGCCCAAAACATTACCGTTCCCATCATGGGGGAAGGAATTCGCGCGGCGAAGGTCGTCACCTTGCTGAAGAATCCGGGTGACCCGGTCGAACTCGACGATCCGCTTTGCGAGGTCGAACCCGATAAAGCGGTTTATCCGATCGAATCATCTTTTGCCGGCGTGATGGGCGAATGGAAAATCAAAGTCGACGACACAGTCGAAATTGGTCAGGAACTTGGGACGATTCTTACCGGCGGTGCACCGCTGGAAGATCAGTTGGAAGAGGCAGCGGAAACCTCGCCGGACGGAAAGATTGGAAAGACGGCGCCGCCTGTCGAAGCGCCCACACGACAGGACAGAGATCGGGGACTTGTCGCTGACAATATTCGTCAGAAAAGTATTGATCCGGCGCTCTCGCCTACGATTACGCGCAAGCTCAGCCGCGTGATTCCGGCCAACTTGCAGATCGACACGCGATGGGATCCGATCCGGAAAGCCCGCGAAGCCGCGAAGACGAAGAATGGGAAGGACGCAGCTTCGCCTTCCGTCATGCTGGCCTGGGCGGTGGTACGGGCAATGGAGAAGCATGCGCCGTTTCGCCGTTTGATCCTGGAAGACGATCGCATCGTCCAGAACGACGATTTCGATCTCGGTGTCGCCGTGGCATTGGAGGATGACCGCCTCGCGACCGCGGTGATCCCAGAAGCAAACAAGAAGGATTGGACGGAGTTTGTGAAAATCTATGCCGAAACCGTAGCGGCAACGCGGGGTGGCCGAGTCGACGCGATGAATGCACCGGTCGTGATTAGCAGCCTGGGCGCTTTTGGCGTTCGGGCTGGGACTCCTATTGTCGTGCCGCCCTCAGTGGCCACGCTTTTCATCGGGAGCGCGCATCAGGAAGTCATGTCCAATGGAAAGAAGAACGAGAGCGCGGAAGTCATTACTCTTTCGCTTACATTCGATCATCGGGTGGTGAATGGTGCGCGTGCGGCGAATTTCGTGCACGAGATCAAGGAGCAGATCGAACATTTCAAGGTCCCATCCAGGTCGAGCCCGGCGAAAGCCGACTGATTGTGCTTGCGCTTAGGCGGCGGTTCCCTAACCCTGCGCCCTAAATACCTCATTTCCTATGACATCCATCCTTCAAATCCTCGCTCAAGAATCCTCCGATTACCAAGTTTCTACCAGTGGCGGCGCCGGGGGCATAGTGGGCGGCATCATTGGCCTAATCGTCGCGATTATCATGATCGCGGCGATGTGGAAGGTGTTCACAAAGGCTGGTCAGCCGGGTTGGGGCGCCATCATCCCGATCGTGAATTTTTATTTTCTGTGCAAAGTCGCCGGTCGGCCGGGCTGGTGGGTCATTCTGATGTTCATCCCGTTCGTGAACTTTATTATCTGGATTATTCTTTGCCTCGACATCGCGAAGCGTTTCGGCAAAGGGGCGGGATTCGGCATTGGCTTGGCATTCCTCGGCTTCATCTTTTTCCCGATTCTCGGGTTCGGCGCAGCGACCTACCAAGGTCCATCGGCCGGCGGATAAGCTCTGACTCAGCTCCACTGGAGGGACGCGCGCTGTCCTGTCCCCATCAATCTTATGGGAAGACCAACGGATCCTGAATTGTAGCGGCGGTCTACGACCGCCGATCCGGCGCATGACGGCGCTCATAGAGCGCCGCTACAGGAGATTTAAGTCGCGAGCACCTATCCAGCCCATTTGGGCGTACGCTTTTCGTTGAAGGCAGCAATACCTTCCCGGGCTTCGGACGACGTGCGCGCCTGCATGTGATATTCCAACGCCAGTTCGACATCCGTTTTGACCGATCGACCCCAGAGCTCTTCAATCAATCGTTTCGTTTGCGTCACCGCCCCCGGTGCACCTTGCAGAACTGATGCGGCGAACTTCAGCGCTTCTGCAATCACTTCATGAGCGGGAACGACGCGGTTAACTAAACCCATTTGATATGCGCGCTCTGCGTCAATGAGCTCTGACCCTAACAATAATTCGCGCAGATCGCGCTCGCGCAGCTGGCGGCGGAGAAAGCTCATAACCAACCCGGCCACGAGACCGCGGCGGGTCTCGGGATAACCGAATTTCGTCCTTTCGGCGGCAACAACGAAATCGCACGCGGACATGATGCCGGCGCCTCCAGCCACGGCAGCGCCATGCACGGCGGCTATAGTAACGAGCCGAGTTTGACTCAGCGCGATCAAAGTTTTCGCGACCATCTCGGCGGTGGCATGCGCTTTGGTTTGATCGGCGGCTTGTTTCAGGTCCAGCCCAGTCGAAAACGCTGCGCCTGCTCCACGCAAGATCAAAACCCGCTCTTCCGGTTCATCCGACGCCATCTTTATCGCGGCGATGAGTTCCGAAAGCAATTCCAGCGACAGAGCATTACGCCGTTCCGGACGATTCAAAGTGAGAATGGTGATCTGGGGCGAATGTTTTTCGATGAGAACAACAGGCATAGAGAGGATTGTGGGTTAGGCTGATTTGGAGCGAGGCAAAGCTCGCCCTTCCGAGTTAATCTGCCATTAACTTTCCATGATCGAATCCGTCAAGCTTATCGAGTGTCCCCGTGACGCGTGGCAGGGACTGAAGCATCAGATTCCCACTGACCGGAAGGTAGAATATATACGCGCGCTGGTCACAGCAGGCTTCCGGTACATCGACGCGGTAAGCTTTGTCTCACCCAAGGCTGTGCCGCAGATGGCCGACAGCGAACAGGTCCTCAAGGAACTCGGGCCGCTTGAGAACGTTGAGATCATCGGCATCGTGGTGAACGAAAAAGGCGCCGAGCGCGCGATCGCGACAGGAGCCGTAAGCACGTTGGGCTATCCCTATTCTATCTCTGAGACGTTTCTGCGCAGGAACCAGAACCAATCACCGGAGGAGAACCAGGCCGTGCTGGGCCGGATCAAAACCCGAGCGGACAAAGCCGGCTTGGCGATGGTTGCCTACATCTCCATGGCCTTCGGTAATCCTTATGGCGATGCGTGGAGCGAGGAGAAAGTCGCCGAAGCCGCCAGGAAAATCGC
Organism: Verrucomicrobiota bacterium; assembly: GCA_041167025.1. Classification (GTDB taxonomy): domain Bacteria; phylum Verrucomicrobiota; class Verrucomicrobiia; order Chthoniobacterales; family UBA10450; genus DATFCK01. The sequence goes on along the minus strand of JBEEGU010000115.1, from coordinate 746 downwards.
TACGATGGGCATTCGCTCTCTGTCAATCGCCGACACCGTGGGAAGCGCCGAACCGGACCTGGTTCAGCGTGTTGTAGCGACGGTTTTGCGCAACTGCGGTGGATGCGAGGTCGGCGTTCATCTGCATAGCACGCGCGCCGGAGCAATGGCCAAAATCCTTGCCGCTTATGACGCAGGATGCCGGCGATTGGATGCCGCGTTGGGTGGACTTGGCGGTTGTCCCTTCGCCCAGGATGATCTCGTCGGAAATGTCCCGACGGAAGAAGTTTTACGTGCGCTGGAGCACCGCGGCCTGAAACTCCCGGTCGGAGACAAGCTGGCGGCCGTGGCCAAAATGAATGCAGCAATCGGTGCTGAATTTTCGAACTGACGCCGGAGTACCCTGACTAAACCTGAATCACACCAGTGTGAAAGCGCGCCTTCGGCATCGGACGAGATACATAGTCCAAAAGTTGGAGGAGAACATTGCGCGTCTCATGCGGCTGAATAATGGCATCAACCCAGCCCCGGGCGGCTCCGTAGCGGATATCGGTTTGTTCTTCGTAATTTTTCTTCACCGTCGCGCGTAATTCTTCCAGTTCCTTCGGCGAAGATTTCTTATCCCGCTCCCGAGCGCGCGCCAGCACGGAAAACACGGTGTCGGAAGCCTGGGCTGCGCCCATTACAGCGTAGCGGGCGTTAGGCCATGCCACGATAAAGCGCGGATCATAAGCCTTTCCGCACATGGCGTAATTGCCTGCCCCAAA
>JBEEGU010000114.1:0-2783 GCA_041167025.1 Verrucomicrobiota bacterium | reverse complement strand
CGATGTTGGACGTGTTCTCCTGACCTCTGACCTCTGACCTCTGACCTCTGACCTCTCTCCTCTGGCGTCAGGGAAAGACTTGAGAGTTGGCTTCGCGGTGCTCCGCCGCGTTCCTTGCAGCGGTGGTTGTGTCAACCACCGAAACCTAAAACAGGTGCTTGGCACAAGCCACCTCTACAACCCTCTGCAAACGCTGAGGTACTTGCGCAAGGTTCGGAAAGCTGTTCTTTTTCCAATGTGAGCAACGGCGGCTGGCTGAAAGCAATCATTGCAGGAGCGCTCCTTTGGGTTGCGATCAGTCTCGCGGTGATAGCACATCAACCCGCAACTGCCGGTTCCGCGGTCGCGACGATTGAGATCGTCCTCTCTCTTGTGGTTGCAATCATCGCCTGTTTCCTCCTGCGCTGGTTGTAAGCGCCAGGTTTACCTCAGTCGCTCCCCCGCGATCGGCACGCGCGTCGAGAAAAAAATAATCCTCAGGCTTGCAACGGTGGAAGTTCTCCCGCGACCGGACCGGAGAAGTCCAGCTTGTGCCGCAGCTCACGTTTTAGCAGGAACAGAATGATGCATGCCTGCACAACTTGCGAGACAACGGACAAATACCAGACGTGCCGAATGTCGAACCCCGGGGTGCGCGACACCAACCAGGCGGGCAGCGCAAAAAGAAGCAGGCGCGAGGCCGAGCTGATCAGCGGCGGCAGCGTATTTCCTATTCCTTGAAAGACGCTCGAACTACTAAAAACGATTCCCGCAGCGACAAAGTTGAACGCCGCAATCGTTAGGTATTCGCTCCCAAATGCGACCACCTTGGGGTCGTGCGAAAATCCCCGGATCAATATTGGCGCAGTCAGCCACGTCAGGATGGCCAGCACCAGCATCAGGCCCGCCGCGAAAGCGAGCGCGGCAATGACCGCATGCTTCACCCGATCGCCTTTGCGCCCCCCGAAATTTTGTCCCACTACCGGTGAGACGGCGAAGCTCAATGCCACCACCGGCAAAAACATCGCCTGCATCAAACGTCCGCCCACACCAAACCCCGCCTGAGCCGCCGCGCCGAACGGACGGATGATGACGTAAACGATTCCAATGTAGACCGAGAGCATGACGAACTCGGCCCCAGCCGGGATACCGATCTTCAACATCGTCCACCAAATCTTGAACTGCGGCGACCACTGCGACAGATGGAACCGGAGGTAATGATATTTCTTCTCGAAATAAATCACCGTCCCGATGTCGGCAGCGAGGATGGCAACGAAAGTCGCGAGCGCGGCGCCACTCACGCCCATGCGCGGAAAGGGACCGATCCCTCGGATCAGGAATGGCGCCAGGATGCCGTTGAACACCACGCTAAAAACCTGCAATGCGACCGATGGCTTGATCGCGCCCGTCGCCCGCAGGGCCGAGCCCAGAGTGACGAGCGGAAATTGCAGGGCCAGCGCCGGAATAAACCAGTTCAAATAAGCCTTGGCCTGCACGGACGTTCCAAGATCGGCGCTGAACGAATTCGCATATAAGTCGCGCACCAGAAATCCAAGGATGCAGAAGCCGAGTCCAATCAGGATCGACATAACGAACGACTGATTGAAAACCTGCTCGGCGTGTGGCTGATCTTTCCGACCAGCCGCCTGCGCGATCAGAGCAGTCGTGCCGACGCCGAGCATTTGGGTCAGAGCGAGCACGATCATCATCAGGTTTCCGGCGACACCTACGGCGGCGATCGCCTCTTTGCCGAGCGCACCGACCCAATAAAGGTCGGCCAACAAATAGAGAGTTTGCGCCATCATGCTCACGATCATGAACGACGCCATATGCAGGAGATGACGAATGACGGAGCCTTCGGTGAGATCTTTCATTTTGAATAGAAGGCCGACCACCGGTCTTGGCCGAGAAGGCTACGTTAAGAGTTCAATCACGAGAAGCTTTAGTCACTTCGGGGCCGCTCGGATAGGGGCCACATCTCGCAGCGGCGTACCTTACGACAGTAGGCCGCGAGCTTTTTGTAAGTTTTCCGTCCTCTGTCTTTCATTAAGGCGTTTAAGCGTTCGGCGTTAGTGTTGAGCGTCAATTCTTTTCCTTCAATTCTAGCTGAAACCCAAGCTCTCTTCCATTGGACGTTGAGCGTTGAGTGTTTAGCTCTTCTCCCCGGTCCCGTTGTCCGTGATCTTGTAGTCCGGTAGTCCAGTTCTGCCATTGAGCGCTGAGCGTTCGTCATTCGTTATTGCCCCTTGTTACTTGTCACTCGGCGCATGTCACTTCCGATCATGCAGATTGAGGTGGAGCGGCTCGGTATAACCTCTTAGACTGACGCCCGATATGCCCGACGATCAGAAAGCGAAACTCCGCCTCGAGATCGCCCACGTCCTCTTCATCGACATCGTCGGCTATTCCAAACTCCGCACTACAGAGCAGAGCGCGCACATTGAGAAATTGCGCACGATTGTGCGCGGAACCAACCAGTTTCGTACTGCCGAAGCCGAACGAAAGCTCCTCCGTTTGCCAACCGGTGACGGCGGCGCGCTTGTCTTTCGCAACCTGGAAGCGCCAGTTCTTTGCGCGGTTGAGATTGCGAACGCGCTGCGGGATCATCCGGAACTTCGCGTCCGCATGGGAATTCACAGTGGTCCGGTCAACGACGTGACCGATCTTAACGAGCAGGCCAACATTGCCGGAGCCGGAATCAACATTGCGCAACGCGTGATGGATTGCGGCGATGCCGGACACATCCTGGTTTCGAAGCACGCCGCCGAAGATCTCGAACAATACGATCAATGGCAGCCGTATCT
>JBEEGU010000113.1:0-6191 GCA_041167025.1 Verrucomicrobiota bacterium | reverse complement strand
ACAAAAGAAAAGTCGCGTGTTTGCTCGCCATCCTCGTAAAGCACAGGTGGAAGATTATTGAGCAGACGGGTGCAAAAAATTGCGATGACACCGGTGTACGGATTAAAAATGGATTGGCGCGGACCGTAGGTGCAGGAATAGCGCAAGGCGACAGTCGGAATTCCCATTTGTTTGCCCCAAAGAAGAACGAGTTTTTCCTGATCAACCTTAGTTAGGCCATAAACGGTTTCGCCGCCCACTGGCGCATTTTCCGGCGTCGAAACGCTCACGGTAACGGCATCGCATAATGGGCAGTGAACCTGCCAGTCGCCTCGTCGCAACTGCTCGATCGGGCGCACTGCCGGGAACACCATTCCGTGTGTGGGACAATTTCCCGCGCCTTCGCTGTAAACCGCTTGAGAACTGGCCACGATAATTTTGTTTACCGGCAGGTTTTTTTCGCGAATCACTTCCAGCAACAGCGCAGTCCCGAATGAATTCACGTGGACGTATTTAGCGATGTCGGGCATGTAACCGCCGTAAGCAGCCTGATGAAAAACAACGTCAACCTGATCGAGTGCTGCGGTGAGACTGTCTCGATCTCGAACATCGCCCTCCAATACCTCCGCTTTTTGGTTGATCCACTCCGGCTTTCCGCGCCGGTGGGTGTTCGGCTCGATATTATCGAGCACACGAACCTGCCACCCTTCCCGCACAAGCAGATCCGTTATGTGGGACCCGATCAGGCCGGCGCCGCCGGTGACGAGTGCGCGTCTTAATTTTCCTGGCATCCTGTTGCGAAGCGTAAATTGTAGACCCGCTTGTGCCAAGCGCTTGACTCATATTTACGCGCCTGTGACAAACGGCCTCTATTTTGGCCAAATTCTTCCGCGTCCTTCACGGTTTACCAACTCGCTCAAAAATTCGCGCGTGTGTGAAGCGACCTCGAGCCGGGCGTCAGAACCCAGCAGTTCGTCACAAAGCCGTTGCAACGTGCCTCTGTCATCGACATCGAATCCCCGGGCAAGTTGATGGACATCAACGCCAACCTCTGAGGCGCGAGTGATTGTCTGTTCGAAAACTCGCTCCGTACTCCAATCGATCTGTTCAAAAACCGCGCGGTGTAATTTCTTTAATCCTATCAAATAATAGCCGCCGTCATCCGACGGCCCAAGAACGATCCGGTCACCCGGCTTAGATAACTGTCCTGCGGCTTCGGCAAAGGTTGAGGGCAAAACGGTCGGACTGTCAGAATTGATCAGGCAGACAGATTGAAATCCAATGGCCAACAAATCTTCAACCGCCTTGGTCAAACGCTCACCAAAACCTTCTCCGCGCTGCGGAAGAAGACCAAAGTCACACGGCAGAATATTCTCGTAGACGGCTTCGCTTCCAACTGGCGTATAAATCCCGACGCCGCGTGCCGGCGCAATTTCGGACGCTTTGGCGATTGAGCTCGAGAGATCGCGCAGAAAACAAATGTTTAGCTTCGCTGATTCTTCCGGCGTGAGCGGCGGCGTCAATCGCGTCTTCACCTTCCCGGGTTCGGGCGCTTTGGTCATAATGCCGAGCGCACACAACCCTTTTGCCTTCTCTGCTCCCCTGGAAGGCGTGAGCATTTCGAATGGTTTCATCGTCAAAATTAACTGCTCGCTGATTTCTTTAGTTTTGTCCCCGCCGCTGAAGTTGTTCGCAGCACTGATTAATTCTTTATATTTATAAACTCTTTCTTCTTCATCTTCATCGCGCGAATAACTCGCGATCAAACACAAATTGTGAATGAGGAGACGACCTATTTGGTTGTGAATAAGAAAGAGGTCAGCGCAGGCAAATGACGAGACTGTCACGGCCAGCCAAAGCTGTTCCCTGTTATTTAAAGTTGTTGGTCATTTGCTAGCCGCTTGATTAACGCTCCTGACGAATCTGGACCAGGTTCCAGAGTCCGGAGCGATAGACATCGTCAACTTTCCCAAGCCTAAAGGCGGCTCAGGCTTTTTAGCGCGAGTGTTTGCGGTCCTGCCTTAAATTAGACGATGGGTTTGTTTAATGTTGCGGCCGGCGTTTATGTGCCCAATCAATGGAAACTCAGCGAGGGCTTTGAAATATCCACCGTTAATAATAGGACACGTGTAAGGGCTAATATTTCGCTTGAACGCTTAGGGGCCTTTTTTTTGACAGCGGTTTGTTCCCTTTACGAACCTGTTTTCCTAATTCTTGAGTCACCGTCCAATGAGGTCAAAGAACTTGAGCTTCGAAAAACTGAGGGAGAGCCATATCATACCGACGTTTTCTATTCCGAGCTAACTACTCGGGATAAGCTCACCGCCATTTTCTCGAAATACGAGGAACTGTTAATTAATGATGGATTTATTCGTTTCGGGGCAGCTTCGCAGAAAACGAAGGATGAGATATTCGTCGCGTATTACAAAGTTGTTCATCTCCTCGGCACGGGGCCTATTCCCTTTGAACAGGTTCTGGAACGGTTCGAAATCCCAAAGACAGAGCATTTGGTGACGGCGTGGGATCTGTTTACGCAGGATTCGCCGGGAACAAAATCTCGATATGAACCGGAGACGGGCGACATTTACCACATGTTGGAATGTTTGATTCGCAACGGGACTATCTTCTTCGCCAAGACAGTCGAAGAATAACTGGCGGATGCCGTAATGTTAAATGCTAGGCTGCCAAAAACTTTTGGAACTTAAGCTCGCCACCTTCCGTGGTCGAAAATGTGCTTGGTTTAGTTGACCGAAAGTCGCGACAGGAACGAAAGTAGGCGCTGAATCATGCACATCACCGACATCATGCAGGGTGAGTCTCCCACCTTTTCGTTCGAGTTCTTTCCTCCGAAAACGCCGGAGTCGGCCGAGATTCTCTATCAAACGATTCGTGATCTCGAATCATACATGCCGCACTTCGTCAGCGTCACATATGGCGCCGGTGGCTCCACCCGAGATTTGACCCATAATCTTGTCGAGCGCATTCAAACTACGACAAAACTGGATCCGATTCCGCACCTGACCTGCGTCTGCCACAAGGAAGACGAAATTGAAGCGATTCTGATTCGATATGCGAAAACCTGCATCGGAAATATTCTTGCCCTCGGCGGCGATCCGCCGCGTGGATGCAGCTACGACAAGTCGAGCGATGCCTTCCAGCACGCGAGCGATCTGGTGAAGTTCATTCGCAGATTTAACGAATCGGGCGCGCATCCCGATAGCAGGGGTTTCGGGATTGGCGTCGCGGGTTTTCCGGAAGGGCATCCGTCAACGCCGAATCGGTTAATCGAAATGGATCACCTCAAAGCGAAGGTCAACGCCGGCGCCGACTACATTGTCACCCAATTGTTTTTCGATAATCGCGACTTCTTTGATTTCCGCGAACGCTGTGTGCTCGCCGACATCCACATCCCTATCATCGCGGGTATCATGCCGATTACCTCCATCAGCGGATTTAAGCGCATTGCGGAGCTCGCGGGCGGCGCACGCTTTCCGGCCAAGCTTTTGCGTGCTTTACAGCGCTGTCAAAACGATCCTGAAATGGTCAGCCGCGTGGGTGTTCACTTCGCGCTCGAGCAATGCCACGATCTTTTGGACAACAACGTTGCCGGTATTCACTTCTATACTCTCAATCGTTCCGACGCCACGCGGGTAATTTTTGACAGTCTCGGAATTCCGAGTCGCCGGATCGCACAGACTCCGACCGTTTAGCGAGCGATACGAATTTCTTCAGTTAACTAACGACCGACTTCACGAAATTTGCGCGCAACGTCTGATGCGCGGAAGATTCGCGATGTGGCAAAGAGGGCGCAGCCTGAATCTGAAAGTTGCGGCTCTCGCAATCGCGGTGGCACTGCTGCTCCTGCTGTCACACTTCTTTTCCATGGTGGAAGTCATGACAGCGATGCAGCAACGCGTGATGCGTTGGGGGGCCTGGAGCGCCGTTTGTTACCCCCTGCTTTTTGCCCTGTGCAATCTGCTCCTTTTGCCTGGCGGAATCTTATGTGTTGGCAGCGGGTTTTTCTTTGGCCTCTGGTGGGGATTTTTTATTGTCCTAACCGGAAACATCATCGCCGCCGCGGCAGCCTTCGCGATTAGTCGATCTGTCGGCCGAGACTGGTTCCGTGAAAAACTTTTGCGACACCCCACGCTGCGCGCTCTGGAACCAGCCGTAGAGCGTGAGGGATGGAAGATCATCGTCTTAAGTCAGCTCCATCCCTTTTTCCCTACGAGTCTGCTCAACTATCTCTACGGTCTGACCAGAATTCGTTTTCGCACCTACATGATTTGGGTGACGATCGGGCGGATGCCCGGTCTTTTTCTTTATTCGTATTTGGGGACGTTAGGCCAATTCGGTCTTAATCTGGTCCACGGCAAGACCCATCCGCGCGTGGTGGAATATTGGATTTGGGGCGGCGCATTCCTGGTTAGTGCGATTCTTCTTATGATCTTCAGCCGAATTGCGGTTAGAACGATCGAAAGGGCGCAGAGGGCAGACAGCCGCGCGCGGGGGACGGTTTCGGAAAAACGGGCGCGGGAAAAATCTACAAGATAAATATCTATCGAAGAATATGTTATGTCTAATCAACAGCTCGTCGACGCCGCTATAAATGTCCGATCCCATGCCCACGCCCCGTACTCACGCTTTGCTGTAGGTGCGGCTCTGCTCACGCGATCCGGCAAGGTCTTCGTCGGATGCAATGTCGAGAATGTTTCGCTTCGACTCACTTTGTGCGCCGAGCAGGGCGCGGTCAGCGCAGCCGTGGCAAGTGGTGAGAGGGACTTCGTAGCCATGGCGGTCGTCGCCGATTCCACTGAACCGGTCTTGCCTTGCGGCGGGTGCCGGCAAATGCTCGCCGAATTTAACCCTGACTTGGAAGTGATTACTTCGACCCCGAATGGGCGCGTTGAGAAATATGGTTTGAATGAACTACTGCCTCGTCCGAAACAGGGTATTTTGGAGTCCTTTAGAAATGACTAAGTCACCCATTGCCTACGATGTGGTCGTCGTTGGAAGCGGTCATGCCGGGATTGAAGCGGCCCTCGCCGCGGCTCGCGTCGGATGTCGCACCCTGATGTTAACGCAGAACCTCGATACCATCGGACAGATGTCGTGTAATCCGGCGATCGGGGGTTTGGCAAAGGGTCACATCGTTCGGGAAATCGACGTGTTGGGTGGCGCGATGGGAATGAATGCGGATGCCACAGGCATTCAATTTAGAATGCTCAATCGGGCAAAAGGGCCTTCAGTCCGCGCGCCCCGCGCGCAGTGTGATAAGAAGGCGTACCAATTCAGGATGAAAGCGGTTTTGGAACGCGCCGAAAATGTTGAGTTGCAACAGGCCACGGTCCGTCGCGTAGTCGTCGAGGGCGGTGTAGTCGTGGGTGTAGAAACCGATCTTGGTACGTTCATTAGCGCTCGCTCGGTGATCATCACATCGGGGACGTTTTTGCGAGGGCTCTTGCATGTGGGCGAACATCAAAAGCCCGGAGGCAGGATGTCGGATGCCACATCCACGTTGAGCGACGACCTTCGGTCGTTGGGTTTCGAGGTAGGACGGTTTAAGACGGGAACGCCATGCCGGATCAATGGACGCTCAATCGATTTTGGGAAATGCCAGATTCAACATGGTGATGAGCCTCCTCCCCGATTTTCGTTCGAGCCACCCGAGGCCGGGAATGTGAACGACATTTTCACCTTGAATTGGAAAACCGACGGGAAGTTCCACGTGGAACAAATCCCCTGCTGGATTACGCACACCACCAAACGGACGCACGAACTCATTCAGGCGAACCTTCACCGATCCCCCCTCTATGCCGGTCGCATCGAGGGGATTGGGCCCCGCTACTGCCCTTCGATCGAAGACAAAGTAGTCAAATTCCCCGACAAAAGCGCTCATCAACTATTCCTTGAACCGGAAGGCCGGCATACGGAAGAATTTTACGTTAACGGAATCTCTACCAGCCTCCCTTACGAGGTGCAGCATGCATTCGTTCGTTCCATCCCAGGCCTCGAACAGGCCGAGATCATGAGACCCGGTTATGCTGTCGAGTATGATTACTTCCCGCCAACGCAGCTTTTGCCCACTCTAGAGACGAAGCTTGTTCGTGGACTGTATTTCGCCGGTCAGGTAAATGGCACCTCCGGATACGAAGAAGCTGCGGGGCAGGGACTCGTGGCCGGAGCAAATGCGGGACTACAGGTCCAATCCC
>JBEEGU010000112.1:0-13739 GCA_041167025.1 Verrucomicrobiota bacterium | reverse complement strand
GAAAATGAACAGGGAGCGTGGCCTTTAGGCGCGCTGATGGATTAGCATCGCGCTCGGAGAGCAGGATCCACGTAATGGGAGCGGTCTGGACCGCCGCTACAGAAGATTAGAATGGGACACGACGGCGCGTGTCCCTCCAGGTTGATTCGCGGGTTCGAATCTATGGAACGGCGATGCGATAGAATCGCTGGCCGATGGGTAATCCACCGGTTTGTGAGCCGTCGTCGGTCCAGGTGAGGGGGTTTCCTGTTCCGGAAAAATCAGGCACAATCGACATCCATTGCGGGTCGAGAAGATCATTCTTCCATTGCACGCGATACGGGATTCCCAGTTCAGAAGACCAAGTCAGTTGAACACCGCTTAGGTCGGACGCGACAGATGGGCGGGCCAGGCTGCTGTTGGGATCGTTTGGATTCGTTCCGGCGAAATATTCCTGCGCGTTAGTTAGGCCGTCGCCGTCGTTATCCGCGTTGTCGTCGGTGATGCCATAGAAATTCCGCCACGAATCGGTGACACCGTCCATTTGTGCGTTCGGCCCCAACGTGACCGTCGCGTTCCCGCCGTTATGCTGGAATTTAACATAAAGGAATTTGACGACGCCGTCATAGAACCAACCGAGATTACTGGCATTGAAATCATTTAGGGTCGCGAGATGCGGTAACCGCAAACCATCGCGTTCCACGCCTGCCGGCGAGACGTCGGCGAAAATCTTGAAGCTAATCGGGCGCGCGATCGAAGAGAGCGTCAGCGTGGTGACGGCGGCACTGACCGAGACCTGGGCGGTCGTGCCATCATAAACATTGAAGCTGGCAGGGTTCGGCCCCGGATATACTAGGAATTGCAGCGCGCTATCCATCGTCGTAATGCTCGGGTTATTGACGTAGTTCGCGGTGCACAGTGTTTGCGGAACGTTCGTGAGCATCGGGACCATCGCGCCTTCCTTGACGAAAAGCGGCATTTTCGATGTGTCCGCATTGGACCAAGCCAGAGTTTGGCCCCCGATATATTTGGCGTTCGTCCAATAATCGTACCAGTTGCCTGCTGGCAAATTAACGTTTCTCGTTGTCGATGTCGCAGCATTCATCGGCGCTACGAGCAGTTCGTTTCCAAAATAGAAAGTATGCTGGACTCCAAATGTGTTGGGGTCGGTCTGGTTCAATAACACCAGGGGTCGAATGATGGGAAGGCCGTCAACGCTCGCTTCTTTCGCATACGTGTAAATGTAAGGGAACAGCTGCGAATGAAGCTTTGCGTAGGAGACATAATTGGCGAGAGCGGTCGCGCCATATCCCCAGGGATATTGCTCGAGATTGTTGGTGTCGGTTAGAGAACCCGCCTGCACGCCACGATGCATCTGCATGATCGGTGAAAAGGCGCCGTATTGCGTCCAGCGCATGAAAAGGTCGGCGTGATTCGAAGTGAAATTCGCGTTCTGGTATCCGCCGATGTCATGTCCCCAGATTGAGAATCCACTCATTGCTGCCGAATCGCCGGCCGTGATCACGCTCTGCAAGCCATTGGTCTGGCTATAATTCGGCTGGTTATCTCCGGGCCAACCGCCCGGGAACGCGCCGGTGCCGGTAAATCCGCTGCGGGCGAACAGAATTCCGTTCGCGCCGAGGACGCTGGAAACCGTCTTGTGATATTCGATGCAATAACCGTTCTGCATCTCAAGGCCGGTCCGGCCGTCCGCATAGGCTGCGGTCAATGGGATGTAGGCTGGGCCCGAATTGATCGCTTCACCGTCGTCGGTTTTGAAGCCGCCAATCGCGGGCTCGAGCGATGAGTTCGCGGTGGTGACCTTACTCCCGTCGACGAGCGGCTGGAGTTGCGTGTTCTTAAACCAGCTTACCGCGGCCGAGTTAGTGAAATCGATCGGGCTGCCTGTGCCTTTCCACCAACCGACCAGCAGCGGTGAAGCGTTCGATGTCGAAGTGTGAACGAAATAATTGTTGTTAGCCGCGAAATCGTAGTTAGGCGATTTACCGACATTTTGCCCGGGAATATTGTTTCCGTTGATGTTGTCGTGACCCGAGCTGGTGTTGATGAATGGGGTGAACCAGCAGACCACTTTCACTCCGTTCTGCTGGAGGAACGTCATCATATCGGTCACCGACGAAAATCCGTTGTAATTGACGCCTTCGTAGCTTCCGCCGCTCCCCCACTGCGACATGTTCCAGGTGAAATCGTTGTAGCTGACTTCCCATGGCGAATCGAAAACGAAGGCGCTGATCGGAATGCCGTTGGCCAGATGTTTCGTAATCGCGTAACGCACTTCACCGCCGGTGCGCCAGATATCGGATGAGACCCACGTGCCAAACACCCAGGGCGGCGGCAGGTAAGGCCGGCCAGTGTAGCCCGTATAACGACTGAGGACATCGGTCAGCTTGGGACCGCCGACGACATTAAATTTCAGCTTTCCCAATAGATTTTGAATGGTGTACCGATCCGGGGCGCCATTGCGCATGTCGAAGTAGCTTTCGGCGGTGGAATCGAGATGGAATCCATACCCGCGCGAACTCATGAACCAGGGGGACGATTTGTAGGAGAAATCGTTCTTATCCCCGCCGATGTCCGATGCCATGATATGAACCTTGTTTCCGGCTTGATCGAGCGAGTTAAACTTTTCGCCGAAGCCGTAGAAATGTTCGCTCGCGTCGGAAGCGGCACTGATGTCGGTCTCAGTGGGCGCGAAACCGTTCCAGTCGGTCACTTCATAATGCATGACGCCGTCACTGGTAAAGGTGAGCTGTGCGGTGATGGTTGAGCCGCCGAAGGATTGCACGATCTGCATGCCGTTCGTGATGTTCGTGGTCGAGATGACGCGTCCGAAATCAAATTTCGATCCTCCGACCTTGGCCGAAGGTGGCGCGAGAACGGTGAGATTGGCGAAAGGATTGCCGTTTAGATCCGGCCCCGCGACCGCGATGTGCCCGGTATCGTCATAGATGCGCGCCTGGAATAAGCCAGACGTTGAATTGAAAGAGTGAAAAGGCGCATTGTTTGCCGGAACGAGCGGGAATCCGAAAGTTTGGTCGGCGCCGAAGCTTGTGCCCCGACTGTTTTGCGCGACTGCACGATAATGATAGGTCGTGTTGAGCACTAAGCCAGTGACGGTGGATGTTGCCCCAACGCTGCCAATCCCATTTCCCGCTGAAGGAGCGTCGGTCAGTTGGATACTGTCGAAGATAACGTTCTGGAGGTTTCCAGTGTTGAAATTACCGAACCCAAGGTAGGCGGGCGTCGCGTTGGAAAACTTCAGGATACCGGTCGTTGTGATGTAGGTGCTGTTAGCGCGGAACTTTGCACCCAGGGTGTAGGTGCCAACCTGACCGTCATAAGTCAGAACCAGGTCCACGATTTGGCCGGGAATGGTTGAACCCAGATTGATCGTTTGAGCGCCACCATTTACCGCGATGACATTGTTGCCGCTGGCAGGTCGAATTCCGACGGAAATAAGCTCGTTTGCGCCAAAGGTGGTGCCGGCCGCGGATTTAAGATTGAATCCGCTAAAGGCGATAGTGTTACTCACATCCCAACGGACGGAGAGGCTCAATGTTCCCGCCTGCTTCGCGTTCAAGATCTGGCGATCCATTGCCTGGGTATTGCCGGCCCCGCCGCCAGGATAAATGGCGAGGGACTTCGCGCCATCGATCTGCCGATTGCCATTGCCGCTGTTGGAGAGAAAGATCCCGCCGCCGCTGCCTTCCCGGTAAGTAGCTGGACCGAAGCCAGTGCCACCGCTGCTTCCATATGCCCAACTCGTATACGATTCCGCGTCGTCGGCGCTGCGCGACAGCGTATCGCTGCCGTAACTGCTGGTTAATCCGTACTCAAACCAAGTCGCGGTGGCGTCCCCGTTTGGATTAACGCTGCCGCCAAGCGTGGCGCCGCCGCCGCCGACGTTTGACGCGGAAGTAGTCGTTACTGTTGGCGCCAAGTCAGCATTTGGAATCGCGCCCGTCACGAACAAATCGCCCAAATCATTTCCGGACGACGCGCCACCTAGAAAAGGACTCACGCCAAAAATCTTTTGCAGGGTGCGCAGCGCCGCGCTGTGGGTGTAGCGAATGGCGCTGTGATAACCGCTTCCCTTGGCCAATGGCGAAAGAACAATCATGCCGATCGGGCCGTCGCTCCCATTTTCCCCTTCATCCCAGGTAACGATGACGAGGCCATTGTTTTGATAGGCGGCTGAGCTCAGGATGCCCGGGAGATTTTGCGCGAGCCAGTCGTCCCCCTGTTTCACAGGATTGTTCGTTGGCGCGCACGAGTCGTGCATGTCGCTGCAAAGATTCGGGGTGAGAAAATTGTAATGCGCGACCGTGTTGTTCGCCAGATCCGTTGCGAGCTCGCTCAATGGCCGCATCACCGACGTGCAGGCCGGATTGGCCGATGTGGTCACGTCATCAAAAAAGGCAAATGGGTTGTGCCTGACGGCATATGGGTAGTTATCCGCCACGGGGCAGCTCAGCCCATCGATATTTTCCTGATACGTTTTCCAGGAGATCCCGGCGTTCTTCAATTGGGTAACAAAATGATTGGTCGTGGCCTGATGATTCGATGCGGGCGCATTGTCATTCGTGATTCCGAAATTCGTGCCGGCTTCGAGCCAGAGATAATTCGGCTCGCTCGGGTGCAAACCAGGCGGGTTATAATATTGGTCACAATAACTCGCCAGCGGCAGGAGCGTGTTATTGATATAAGGGGCGTCCGCACTGCCTTTGATCTCGCTCCAGATGTGATTCTCCATCACAATCACAAAAACCGTGCTGGTCGCATCCAACGCAGCATGGGCGGTTGTGACGAATAAAAGGAAGGCGTACGCCCGTGAGAAGACCCTAAACACCGGCGCAAAGAGTAATCCAGACCCCTGAAGAAGGCGACATAAATTGGTCGGAATAAGAAGGTTCGCCAAATGAGTTGCCAAACGCACAGCCAAGACCCAGTTGTATGCCGATGGCCAATGTCCCGACCGACGCGCAACGCATGGAAAGGATCGTCAGCTTATGCAAGCGACGAGGGTTCATTTTCCAATCGAGCGAGATTTACGGCGGTCTGAATGGCGCGTGGGATTATGGCCCGCTCGGCGTCGAGTTGAAGCGCAACCTCAAGGAGTATTGGTGGCGCACCATGGTACACGAGCGCGACGACGTGGTCGGCATGGATGGCTCAATCCTCATGAACCGCGCTGTCTGGAAGGCGAGCGGGCACGAAGAAACGTTCAGCGATCCGATGGTTGATTGTCGAACTTGTAAGGCCAGACTGCGCGCGGATCAGATCCAGAACAAGAAAGGTGAGAATCAATGCCCGAACTGCGGCGGCAAAGATCTGACCGAAGCCCGCGCCTTTAATCTGATGTTCAAGACGTATGTGGGCGCGACCGAGGATGAATCGTCGATCACCTATCTGCGACCGGAGACTGCGCAGGCCATTTTCGTCCAGTTTAAGAACGTGCTCGACACCTCACGGAAGAAATTGCCGTTCGGGATTGCGCAAATAGGGAAAGCGTTCCGCAACGAGATCAACCCGCGTAATTTCACGTTTCGCTCACGAGAGTTCGAACAAATGGAGCTGGAATATTTTTGCCGGCCGGAACAGGGGATGGAATTGCTTGAGTATTGGAAAGAGGAGCGCATGAAGTTTTACGAAAACATCGGCATCTCGCGCGACAACCTTCATGTTCTGACCGTTCCGGACTCAGACCGGGCCTTCTATTCCAAGGGAACCTACGATATCGAATACGATTTTCCTTTTGGGCGGCAGGAGCTGGAAGGCGTGGCTTATCGCACGGACTACGATTTAACCCAGCATCAAAAAGCGAGTGGCAAGTCGCTCGAGTATTTCGATGATGAGGCGAAACAGAAATTTATTCCGCATGTGGTCGAGCCAAGCGCCGGGGTCGACCGCACCGTGCTTGCCCTGATCTGCGAGGCCTACACCGAAGACGAAGCGCCCGACGAAAAAGGGAAAATGGAGACACGCACAGTGCTGCGGTTTCATCCGCGCATGGCGCCGATCAAGTGCGCGGTGTTCCCGCTGTTAAAAAACAAGGAAGAGCTGGTCGCGAAGGCTAAGGAGATTGTCGATCTTCTCCGGCGCCACATGTTTGTTTTTTATGATGAGAGCGGGGCGATCGGTCGCCGTTATCGGCGCCAGGATGAGATCGGCACGCCCTTCGGCGTCACCGTGGATTTCGAAACATTCGGCGAGAAAGATCCTAACCTTCGCGACACCGTCACACTGCGCGAGCGCGACTCAATGAAACAGGAGCGCGTTAGGATCAGCGACTTACTCGGCGTTTTGACATCGCGTCTTCGTTGACGGTGGCGCAACTTTGCAAGTTGCGAATTTTCAGCCAACGCAGGTTGGCAACTGCGCCACATTATCGACAAGAAAATGGATATTGGGGAATTCCGCGAATATTGCCTTACGAAACCGGGTGCGACGGAAGGGACACCATTTGGAGAAGACACTCTCGTTTTCAAAGTAGCCGGCAAAATGTTTGCCCTCGCCTCGCTCGATGAAATTCCCGCGTCTGTGAATTTGAAATGCGATCCGGATCGGGCGTTGGAGTTACGTGATCAGTACGAACAGGTGCGTCCCGGTTATCACATGAATAAGAAGCATTGGAACACGGTGGAGCTTGATCGCGGAATTCCGGATGCGGAGATCAAACGAATGATCGATGACTCCTACGACCTGGTCGTGGCCAGTCTACCAAAGTCCGCGCGCGCGAAACTGCCCAGGTAGGGACGGTCTCCGAACCGTGAGTTGACACTCACGCTACGTTTGGCGCGCCATGCAGCACTTCGCGCAACTCAACGTCACCAATCTCCAGCTGCAGCGCGTCTTTGGCTACGCGCAAGAAATTGTCAGGCGTATCGGTTAGCGCCACTTGCAGTCCACCGCGACTTCCGGAGGGGGCGCGCAACGATTCTCGATCCAAAAGTTCCCGCACCGCGATGGCGCAATTGCGGGCGGAATCAACCACGCCAACCTTGCCGGCAAGGTGGCGCTCGATGGCGGGACCGAGCAACGGGTAATGGGTGCACCCCAAAACAAGGGTGTCAATGCCATCAGCCAGCATCGGAGCAAGATAACGCGCAATCATTTGGTCGGTCACCGCATCCTCGAGGAGCCCTTCTTCGATAAGTGGGACTAGCAACGGACACGCCAGACTCATCACCCGCACATCATTGGCCAGAGCGCGCAGAGCTTTTTCGTAGGCTCCACTCCGGATCGTTGCTCGCGTCCCAATCACCCCGACATGCTGGTTGCGCGTCGCCTGGATGGCGGCCTGGGCTCCCGGCTCGATAACCCCAATCACGTTTACTGGGAGATTGTTTTTTAATTGCGGTAACGCGACCGATGAAGCGGTATTACAGGCCACGACCACCACTTTGGCATCGCGTTCCACCAGCATGTTGCCAATCTCGATGCTATACCGTTCAACCGTCGCCGCGCTCCTGCTGCCGTAGGGGACACGCGCGGTATCGCCCAAATAAATGATCTGCTCTTCCGGAAGCAGATCGCGCAAGGCTTTTACCACGGTCAAGCCGCCAATTCCCGAATCGAATACCCCGATGGGTTGCGCAGCTGTCTGGCTCATCCGGTGCTGTTTCTCAATCGCCACCGTTGATGGAGATTGAGGGTTGGTCGTGATGCGGGACGTCTGGAATATCCGTTAACGGATCGGTGATGGCCTGCGAATGCGGCGGCAACATCTTGGTTGCCGATGCCAGCGTTTGCCCCCCGGTGCGGAAATTCACCGCCGCATCGTAGTTTTGTATCCCTTGGGCAATAGCAGCGGCGACCTCCTGGCGAAATTGTGACGTGGCAATTCTTTGCCCCTCGGAGCTGTTGCTCAGAAAACCGCACTCAATCAGGAGACCCGGGATCTTGATGTTCCGCAAGACATGAAAACGGGCGTGCTTTACTCCGCGATCAAACAGGGACAATCGCGATAGGACGGTGGCGTGTATCGCGGCGGTGAGCGCAATATTATGTTCGTCCTGTCCGTTGCCGGGACAACTGCGCACATCGGAATACGACGGATGACTCTCGTTTGAAGCATTGGAGGGGACTCCTTCCGGAGCGAGCGCATAACTCTCCAGACCTTCGGCCGTTCCGCTCCAGTTAAAGTGGATACTCACAAAAACGGCGTTGCGAAAACGATTGGCAAAGTTGACGCGATCCTCCAGCGAAACGGTCGCGTCCCGCGATCTCGTCATTTCCACCTTGTAACCGGCACGGATAAGATGAGTGCGCGCGTTCGTCGCTACGTCCAGCGCAAATTGCTTTTCTGTTCCCCAGCGGTTGGACGCGCCCTGATCGGCGCCGCCGTGGCCCGGATCGAGCACCACTGTTTCAATTTTTTGCGCATTGTGAAGCCGATTGGGGCGCATGATCGGCTCGATAATTTTGCTCACGTCCATGGCCGAGATCAGTTCGTCTTCGCCACTGCTTAAAATAGGAAAATCCGTCACGAAACGGACGCCGTTGATGTAGAGTTCCGACGTGCCGGCTCGCGCCCGGATACCGCGGCGGTCGCTCCGCAGCGAAACACTATGACTAACCCGCGTGTACTCCTGGAAATTGTAAAAATGCGCCACATTCGAAAAGGTGACGTAATCGCGTCCTTGCTGCCGAATGACGTTCCAGTCATTGACCGCGAGAACATTCAGCGGAAGCAGTGCCAGCAGGAAAAAGGCGGATTTCGTTCCTGAGCGCATGGCAATGGGAAAGTGGCGATTCAATTGAGGGCCGCAAGTCAAAGTCCGTAACTATCCAGCTTGCGTTTCTTGCCTTCGCAAGCGAAACGGTTGCGCTACTTTATCCAATGGCGGAATTGCCGAAAACATACGATCCGAAGACGGTTGAGCCGAAATGGTACCAACATTGGATCGATCACCGCGATTTCGAGGCCGATCCGAAGTCGTCGCGCCCCGCTTTCGCGATCGTCATGCCGCCGCCAAACATTACGGGCGTCCTGACACTCGGGCATGTGTTAAACAACACGATCCAGGATATTCTCGCTCGTCGCGCGCGCATGCTGGGTCACGAAGTGCTCTGGCTACCGGGCATGGATCACGCCGGCATTGGGACGCAAACCGCCGTTGAAAAATGGCTCCGCAAAACCGAAGGCGTCAGTAGGCACGACCTGGGCCGTGATGAATTTCTTCGTCGCGTGCTGGAATGGCAGGACAAACACGGCGGGATCATCATCCAACAGCTGAAGCGGTTGGGAGCCTCCTGCGATTGGTCACGGCAGCGTTACACCTTCGACGACGGGTACGTTCGGGCGGTCCAACGGGTCTTTGTTGATCTTCATAGCAAGGGTCTGATTTACCGTGGGCGGCGCATGATCAATTGGGACCCGGCAGCGCAAACCGCCCTTTCTGACGAAGAGGTGATTTCAAAACCGCGAAAAGGAAATCTTTATTACGTCCGCTACGAGATCGTGGAAGAGCCGGGCAGTTTTCTCGAAGTGGCGACGACCCGGCCGGAGACAATCATGGCTGACACAGCTGTTGCAGTGCATCCGAACGATCAGCGGTACGCGCGGTTGATCGGCAAACAGGTCTGGCGACCGCTGGCCCGCGAGAAGCTCACCGTTATCGCAGATTCATCGATCGACCCGGAATTCGGGACGGGCGTTCTGAAGGTCACACCGGCACACGACAAGGTCGATTTCGAAATCGGCCAGCGCCACAAATTGTCCATCATCGATGTGCTTCACCCGGATGGACGGATCAACTGCCCTGCGGTCCCGGAGCTTGATGGCCTGGACCGGTTCGAGGCGCGGAAGAAAGCGGCGGAGCTGCTGCAGGAGAGGGGACTTCTTTCCAAAACCGTTCCTCATGAGAACAACGTTGGCATCAGCGATCGGAGCGAAGCGGTGGTCGAGCCGCGTTTGAGCGAGCAGTGGTTTCTGCGTTATCCAAAAACGAAAGAAGCGCTGGCGGTCGTGCGCGATCGTCTCATTCGTTTCTTTCCCGCGCACTGGGAAAAAGTGTATGCGCAATGGCTCGAAAACATTCAAGACTGGTGCATCAGTCGCCAGGTCTGGTGGGGCCACCGGATACCGGCGTGGTATGGCAAGGAAAAATCAGAAATTTATGTTGGCGTTGAGCCTCCGCCTAATGTTGAAAACTGGACGCAAGATCCTGATACGCTCGATACTTGGTTCTCGTCCTGGCTTTGGGCCTACGAAACGATGGACAAGGAAACGCGCAAAAAATTTTATCCGACCAGCGTCCTGGTCACGGGGCCCGATATCATCTTCTTCTGGGTCGCGCGCATGATCATCGCTGGACTTGAGTTCAAGCCGGGCGCCTCGGAGCGGTTCGAGGACAACCTTCCATTCCGCGATGTTTTTCTTACTGGGCTAATCCGCGATCAAAAGGGACGCAAAATGTCGAAGAGCCTGGGCAACTCGCCGGATCCGCTCGAGCTCATTGATAAATATGGAGCGGATGGCCTGCGCTTTGGCCTCATGCGCATTGCGCCCAGCGGGCAAGACATTCGCTTCGACGAAAAGCAAATCGAAGAAGGTCGTAACTTTGTGACCAAGCTCTGGAACGCGTCGCGGTTCCGCCAAATGCATGGTCCGAGCGCGGCGACGCCGCACATCGAAACTGCGGGGCTATCGATCTACGCCGTGGAAGTGCTGGCCCGCTTGAATGAAACCATCGAGGCGACTGAAACCGCGTATCGCGCATACGAATTCAATGTCGTGGCTCAGCGTCTGTACGATTTCTTCTGGAGCGATTATTGCGACTGGTTTGTGGAAGCGGCGAAGGCGGACATTTTTGGCGAGGATGCCGCCGCGAAATCATCAGCTCTCGCTGTCATGGACTTTGTCCTCTCGGCGGTGTTGCGACTGCTCCATCCGTTCATGCCCCATGTCACCGAAGAGCTTTGGATGCTTCTCGGGCTTGGAACGGGGTCGATTCAGGGGATCGCCTTGCCTGAAGGAATCGCGTTACCGGACGACGTTACCAAAACGAGACAACTCGCTTCTTCTGTCTACGAAATTGTCGCAACCGGGCGGAACCTTCGTGCCGAAGCACGATTGGCTACAAATCAAAAGGCGAAGTTCGTGTTGCGAGCAAAAGAGACACCAATGATGGCGGAGCAACCGACCATGGCGCGTTTGCTTAACGCCTCGGATTTTACAGTCGACTCAAATTTCAAACCCGCGGGGGGAATGCCGGTCGCGCCGACAAAAAGCGGCGAACTTTTTTTGATTATCGAAGTGGACCGCGCGGTGGAGCGCGAGCGGTTGGAAAAAGAGATCGCGAAACTAGAGAACGAATTGCGAACGGTGGATGGTAAATTACAGAATCAATCGTTTACCAATCGGGCACCGACCGATGTAGTTGAGGAACATCGCCAGCGCCGGCGCAATTTTATTGAACAACTGGAGAAGTTGAAACAGGCGCGTGATGACGTGGACGGCAGGTAAGAACCGCCCGATCGTTAGGCTGATTTCGTTGTCATCCTGAACGAAGTGAAGAACCTCACAGACTTCGTTGATCACCCAGGGTACGTTTGTGTAATAAAAATCGCTGCCGGATCGGGATGACAAGCAGCGGCGGTTGCGCGTCGGAAGGCTAAGGGATAGCGCGATGGCGTGCTGCGGGGATTTCAGGTAAAGTCCACTGATGCCTCTCTGGAAAAAGCTGCTCTGGATTGCGGTTACGGGGCTCGGTTTGGCTGCGATTGCTGTTCTCGCGCTTTCCCGGGGCGAACAGATCAGCGCGCTTTGGATTGTGGTGGCAGGTATGTGCGCCGCGGCTGTCAGTTACAGGTTTTACAGCAAATGGCTCGCCACCAAAGTCCTTGTACTCAATGACGATCGCGCCACACCAGCGATCGTGCGCAACGACGGAAGAGATTTCGTCCCGACGAGTCGCTGGATGGTTTTCGGACATCACTTTGCTGCGATTGCCGGCCCCGGTCCACTGGTGGGTCCCGTTCTGGCCGCGCAGTTCGGATTTCTGCCCGGAACACTCTGGATTCTGATCGGAGCCACTCTTGGCGGCGCGGTGCACGATATGATCATTCTTTTTGCTTCCGTTCGGCGCGGCGGGAAGACGCTCGGCCAGATGGTTAAGGAAGAGATTGGTCCCGGAGTCGGCGCCCTCGCTCTGATCAGCGTCCTCGCGATCATGACAATCCTGCTGGCCGTTCTCGCTTTGGTAGTCGTACAGGCGCTGGCCAAAAGCCCGTGGGGAGTTTTTACCATCGCCATGACCATCCCCGTGGCCTTGATTATGGGTATCGGCCTCCGCACTGGCCGGATGAGTGTCAGGGCGATTACAATTTTTGGATTGATTGGTTTGGCGTTCGGCGTTTGGGGCGGCCAATTTCTGCCGCATTTCCCGGTGATTGAAAACTGGTTCCGTCACGGTGATCGATGGTTGGCGTGGGCGATCATGATTTATGGTTTGGCTGCTTCGATTCTGCCGGTGTGGATGCTCCTGACTCCGCGAGATTATCTCAGTACTTTTTTAAAACTCGGCACCGTCGCCGCTCTTGGTGTCGCCGTGGTAATCATCCATCCGATGTTGCAGATGCCCGCTCTGACCAAGTTTATCGATGGCACGGGTTTGGTTTTTGCCGGTCCGGTGTTTCCGTTTGTTTGCATCACGATCGCTTGTGGCGCGGTCTCCGGATTTCATTCGCTGATCGCATCGGGCACCACCTGCAAGATGGTCGCGCGCGAGTCGCGCATTCGCGACATCGGTTACGGCGCGATGGTCACCGAGATGATGGTCGCGCTCATGGCGATGATCGCCGCCTGCGTCCTCCAACCGGGCGAATATTTCGCGATCAACACCAAAGGCGCGCCAACTGAAGTGGTGACGCGGATCACGGCCGCCGGCTTCCCCGTTACCGAAGCGAACATGGAGAAGCTTGCGACCGATCTCGGCGAGAAAACGATGTTCAACCGGGCTGGGGGGGCGCCGACATTCGCGGTCGGAATGGCGCACATGTTTTCGCGCGTTACCTCGAACCCCACGGCGCTGGCGCTCTGGTACCACTTCGCCATCATGTTCGAGGCGCTCTTCATCCTGACCACGCTCGATGCCGGGACGCGAGTCGGGCGATTCTTACTCCAGGATTTGCTTGGAAACTTATGGAAACCACTCGGCAACACTGGGTCACTTCCGGCGAATCTTTTCTCCAGTGTGGTGCTCGTCGCGGCCTGGGGCTGGTTCCTTTACCAGGGTGTGATCGATCCGCTCGGCGGCATCAACAGCCTCTGGCCGCTCTTCGGGCTCGCGAACCAATTGCTCTCGATCATCGCGCTCTGCCTCGGCACGACGGTGCTGATCAAGATGCGCAAGGTGCGCTACGTCTTCGTCACGCTGGTGCCGCTTTGCTTCATGGCCACGGTCACCTTCAGCGCCGCTTACCTGAAAATCTTTTCGGCCGATCCGAGGCTCGGCTTCCTGAGCGGGGCCGAATCACTCGCGCGGACCGCCGCGACGTTGGGTGACGCTACCAAAGCCGCCGAGATGACGCGTCAGGCCGCGATCTGGCGCTTCGACGCCCTGGTCGCTCTCTGTTTTGTCGCGCTCGTTTTTCTAATCGCCGCCGGCTGCGCGCTCGATTGGTGTATGCTCCTGCGCGGAACGAAACGAATCGTCCTGCACGAAAGCGAATTCTTCCCGCTATCTCGCGCTGAATCGACCGGGGTTTGATCGGACGCCGTTATTTCCGCCGCA